>JAAVAG010000161.1 GCA_014804185.1 Lachnospiraceae bacterium | reverse complement strand
TGCAGGAGAGCCGGGATCTTCTGCAGGGTGAACTGGATTACATTACTTCCATCACAGGAGGAAAGGGATCCGCCACCTCCGCTATCGATACCATGCGGGTGCAGCTGGAACTTTTCCTGAAAGATCCGGAGGAAATTTCCAAGCGACTGGGGAGCATGAAAAACAATATCAGCGCCCTGGGTACATGGGTAGTGGATATGCAGGATCAGGCGCTACAGCTGGACTACTTATATTTGAAATCACCGGATGTGGAGACCCCGGAGCCGGACACGGGATTTTGGGACGGACTGGGGTATCAGATCGCCAGATTCTTCACATCTTTTCAGGACAAGAATCAGAAAGTGGGAGCCGGACAGGAGGAGGGGAGAACCATCACCGTGTGGCTGAACTCCACCATCAATGCCAATGCCAACGGAACCAGCGCAGGGCGCGACCAGGCGCAGGTATTAAAGGATATGATCGATGAGATGTTCACTCCGGAGACGGGGATCACGGTGGAACTGATGCTGGTGCAGGGCTCGCTGATCGAGGCTACACTGGCGGGAACGGGACCGGATGTGGCGTTGTTTACCGCGGAGGATCAGCCTATTAATTTTGCTCTTCGGGGCGCACTGCAGGATCTCAGTGAATTTGACGGCTGGGAGGAAGTCAAAGGCCGTTTCTACGATTCGGCCATGGCGCCTTTCGAGTATAACGGTGGCTGGTACGGCGTACCTGAGACTCAGCTTTTTAATATGATGTTTTACAGGACGGATGTCTTTGAAAGGCTGGGCATTGAGCCTCCGTCCACCTGGGAAGAGTTTTACAATATCCTTCCTGTGATCCAGAGAAATAACTTGCAGGTGACCACACAGGATCTGTTTGCCACTTTGCTGTTTCAGAACGGTGGTACCTATTACAATGACAGTCATACGGCGGCGCTTCTGGATTCCACACAGGCAGTGGATGCCATGCAGACTTATACGGATCTGTATACACAGTATGGATTTGAGGTGAAGACGGACTTTTACTCCAGGTTCCGTTCCGGGGAAGTGGTGCTGTCCATACAGCCCTACAACATGTACAACCAGCTTGTGGCGGCAGCGCCTGAGATCAACGGAAGATGGGATATGGTGCCGATTCCGGGAACACTCCGGGAGGACGGGAGTATCGACCGGTCAGCGAGTTCTATTCTGACGGCCACCATCATGCTGGCTGAAGCGGAGGATAAGCAGGCATCCTGGGAGTTTATCGAATGGTGGTCCAGAGATGAGGTGAAAGCCGAATACGGAATCCGTATTGAGGCGCTGCTGGGCGGATCGGCCAGGTTCACACCGGCCAATATCGGTACGCTGGAAAGCCTGCCCTGGCCGGAGGAGCAGTTTACGAATCTGCAGGAGGCTATGGCGCAGCTGAAAGGGATTCCGCAGATTCCGGGCAGTTATTATACGTCGCGTGCTATCACCAATGCGTTCCGCACGGTTGTCTATAATGATGAGCCCGTGAGACGTGTGCTGATGAAACAGAATGAAATGATTAATTACGAAATCGACCGTAAGCGGGAAGAGTTTGGTCTGGATAGGGAGGCGGGAGAATGAAAAATCAGATAAAGAATAGACTGTGCTGGGCCTGGCGGGTGTTTTTCCCGGTGCGTGTGAAAAGCAGCCTTTCCCTGTGGCAGCGCATAAAAATGAACCGGGTCAGTTATCTGATGCTGGCGCCGTACTTTATCCTGTTTACGCTCTTCACCGTCATACCGGTAGCGGCATCCCTGGTGCTGGGATTTACGTATTTTAATATGTTGGAGACGCCAAGATTTATAGGATTGTCGAACTATGTCTCCATCTTTCTGAATGATGAGATTTTTCAGCTTGCTATTAAGAATACCATTATTTTTGCACTGCTTACCGGACCGGTCAGCTATGCCCTCTGCTTTATTCTGGCATGGTTTATCAACGACCTGCCCAGGCACCTGCGAACTTTTATGACGCTGGTGTTTTACGCGCCCAGCCTGTCCGGTAATCTGTACCTGATCTGGCAGTTTATTTTCTCCGACGATCAGTACGGTCTGGTAAATTCGTTCCTGATGACATTTATGGATCTGGGTATTATCAAGGATCCCATCAAATGGTTTACGGATGAAAAGTATATTATGACCGCTTTGATCATTGTACAGCTGTGGCTGAGTCTGGGAGCTGGTTTCCTGGCGCTGGGAGCCGGATTTAAGACGGCCGATCCCAGCCTATATGAGGCGGGGGCCATCGACGGCATCAAGAATCGTTTCCAGGAACTGATCTACATAACCGTTCCCTCCATGAAGCGCCAGATGCTCTTTGCGGCAGTGATGCAGATTTCCTCCTCCTTTGCGGTGGGCAATATCTCCGTGCAGCTGTGCGGGTTTCCCAGCACAAACTATGCCGGACACACGATCATGACCCATATTCATGACTTCGGAACGGTGCGCTATGACATGGGATATGCCTGTGCTCTGTCCACACTGCTTCTGATTATCATGCTGATCATGAACAAGGTCATCACCACGGTGCTGGCGGAAAAAGATTAGGAGGGCAGGAACATGACGGTAAGAAAGCACAGGATCAGAAAAACCAAAAGAGTCAACCGCTCAACAGGCGGCAATGTGCTGATGTTCTTCATGTTGGTGTTGCTCGGCGGGTTTATGCTGCTGCCGGTAATCTATACGGTAGTGCAGGCGTTTAAGCCCATGGAAGAATTGTTCCTTTTCCCGCCCAGGTTTACGGTTTCTAATCCTACACTCAAAAACTTCAAATTAATCGGACAACTGGTAGATAACCTTTGGGTGCCTTTTTCCAGATATACTTTTAACAGCGTGTTTGTAAGTGCGGCGGGTACTGCGGGGAACGTGATTATCGCATCCATGGCGGCTTATCCGCTGGCAAAAAATGACTTTCCCGGAAAAAAGTTCCTGTTTAAGATCGTGACGGTGGCGCTGTTGTTTTCCGGAGGCGTATTGAGTCTTGCGCAGTATATCATCATGGCAAAGCTGCATATGATTAACACCTATTGGGCGCTGATCCTGCCCTCAGTGGCCACACCCATGGGGCTGTTTTTGATGAAGCAGTTTATGGAGGGGATCAGCACGTCCCTGCTGGAGGCTGCCAGGATCGATGGCATGAATGAATTTCAGATTTACTGGAGTATTGTGATGCCCAATGTAAAGCCAGCGTGGCTGACCATGATCATCTTTGCATTTCAGGGCATGTGGAGCATGACGGGCGGAAACTTTATCTATAAGGAGGAACTGAAGATGCTCCCTACGGCACTGGCGCAGATTCAGTCAGGAGGAATCGCCCGGGCGGGCGTGGCGGCAGCGGCCAACCTGCTGATGTTCATACCGCCGGTGGTAATGTTCCTGGTGACCCAGAGCAGCATCATGGAGACCATGGCGCACGCGGGAATCAAAGAATAAGGAGGGGAGAGCGGTGAAACATTTGTTGCGGAAAAGAAAAAGGGTATGTCTGGCTGCTGCGGCTGTGGTGATTCTGCTTTTGGGAAACGGTATATGGCCCGTGAAAGCATATGCGGACTACCGGTATGACGTTTTCGGCAATGCGATTCCTTCCCAGTATTCTTATGTGGCGGAGGCGGATTACAATGGTCTGCAGCTTGGGGTAGGGGCGTTCAGTTCCCCCACGGATCTGTATGTGAGCAAAGAGGGAAAAATCTATATCGTGGACGCCGGCAATGACCGGATTGTTGTTCTGAATCGGGAATATGAGGCGGACCGGGGGATAGACAGCTTTCATATGAACGGAGAGGCCGTGAGCATCAAAGGAGTCACAGGCATCTTTGTCCACACGGACGGCCTGCTGTACCTGGCGGATAAGACCGGGGGCAGGATTCTGGTGTCGGATGAGAAAGGCGAGATCGTCCGCTGTATCACCCGTCCGGATTCGGCGCTGCTGGAGGAGAGTTCCACCACTACATTTCTTCCCAGAAAGGTTCTGGTGGACAGCCGGGATATTATCTATATGCTGTCGGAAAACTCCACTCAGGGGGCCTATATGATCGACGCGGGAGGCAGTTTTCTGGGATTTTACGGAAGAAATGAGGTGCAACTGACTTTTCGGAGGCTCTATGAACTTACCTTGCGGCGGTTTGCCAGTGAGGAACAGCGCTCCAGAATGCAGAATTTTATTCCGGTGGAATTCACCAATTTCGACATAGACGACGAGGGGTTTATCTATACGGTGACAGCTTACAGTGATTCTCCCGCTAACGACGAAATGGTCAAAAAGCTGAACCCTCTGGGAAATAATATTTATACGGGACAGTGGATGACCTGGGGAGATATGCCGGAGGTAACAGGGAGTAAAACCACATATAATACTTCCTACACGGACATTGCGGTGGACGAGGACGGTTTTGCTTTTGCGTTGGACTCCTACTCCGGAAGAATTTTCTGGTTTGACAACGTAGGATGTCAGCAGGCTATCTTCGGCGGCAGCGGCGCTTATCTGGGCGCTTTTACCTCACCGGTGGCTATTGATCTTCTGGATGGGAATGTGTTGGTGCTGGATGGCGTAAAGAACAATCTGACGGTGTTTGAACCTACTTATTTCGGAGGGTTGATCAAGGAAGCATACCTGCTTTTGAACGATGGTTTTTACGGGGAGAGCCGGGAACTGTTCGAGGAGATCGTGCGGATGGACTCCAATTATGACTGGGCCTATGCGGGTTTGGGGCGCGCCTGTTATGAAGAAGGCGACTGGGAGATGGCAAAAATATACTTTGAGAAAAGCGGTATCTCCACGGAATATTATTCGGAGGTCAAGGGAGAAATGAGAAATCGGAATATGAAAGAACATTTCACGGCGATCTTTTTCGGGGTTATTCTGGTCTGCTTTGTCATAATCGTGGGAGGTAAACTCCTGGCGGCTTATCTGGCCGAGCGGAAAAAGCATGTCGGCGGCAGGGAGGTGGAATCATGAGAAGACCTGGTTATTACAGTCTGATGAGCAAATATCTGTATCCCTTTTATATTCTGATTCACCCTGCGGACGGATATCGGGAGATGAAAGTGAACAACAAATTTTCCCTGGGATTTGCCAACGGGATTCTGGCGCTGTGGGTGCTGCGGGAGATCCTGGACTGGGGGTATGTGGATTTTGATTTTAGAACCAGCATGAGACAGCTGCAGGGAGAGGTGAACATCTTCCAGATCCTGCTGACCAGCGTTTTGATCTTCGCCATCAGTGTTGTGAGCAACTGGTGTTTCTGCACACTGATGGACGGCAAGGGAAGAATGAAAGAGATCTGGGTGGCGGGCGCCTACGCCATGATGCCCTATGTGGCGCTTGGCATCGTCAGAGTGGGGCTGACGCATGTGATGGTGTCCGGTGAGGCGTTTTATCTCACTTATCTGGACACTATCGGAATTGTGTGGAGCGCATTGCTGGTGTTTATCGGGCTGATGCAGATTCATGATTACAGTGGTCCTAAGACGCTGATGTCTATCTTCCTCACGCTGTGCGGAGTGCTGGTCATTGCGTTTCTGGTGGTACTGGTGTCGGGACTTGCGACGCAGATCTATTCCTTTTTTGCAACCATCTACTTTGAATTGAAGCTTCGCTATCTATAGGCAGTCAGGAGGAAGTATGAAAAAACGGATCACAAAATATATTGTTGCCGGTGTCCTGGCGGTTGTTGTTTTCCTTTCAGACAGCGCGCTTCTGCAGACGTGGGCGGCGGACGCGGGCGGCGTTACAGGCGAAGAGATTCCGCTTCCGCAGCAGAAAACGGGAGACAACTGGAAGAGAGCATCCGGGGAGGCATCGGCAAAGGGATATACCTGGCTCACCATGGAAAATGAAAGGCTGGCCTTTTATGTAAATGAAAACGGAAACATCGGTGTGTTCGATAAGCGGACGAAAGAGTGGTTTACCTCTGTTCCCACTGAGGAGGAAAGGGATGCCGACGAGATTGCCAAAGCCATAAACAAGGTAAACTTAGGGAGCGATTATCAGATCGTGTTCATAGATCAGAACGGAGCCACATCCGTGAAAAACACGCTGGCAGGTGCGGTAAACGACGGGAATGTAAGACTGGAGGATACCGGAACAGGCGTGAAAGTCTGGTACTACGTGGAGGATACCGGAGTGGCATTTTCCGTGCTCTATGAGTTGACGGAGGATGGATTTACCGTAACGGTTCCCTTTACGGATTTCGTGGAGCATATTGAGGAGGGACGCACCGCGGAGGATCAGTGGACGGTATCTTACTGGGGCATCAGGGATATCAGTATTCTGCCATATTTTGGGGCGGCGGGACCGGAGGATCAGGGATATATGTTTATTCCGGACGGCAGCGGCGCACTGATCGGCTTTAACAATCAGAAAGCTTCCTACGGCGCCTACAGTCAGGATGTGTACGGAAGAGATCCGGTGCTGGTTCTGGAGAAGAGCCTGAAGACGGTAAAAAACGTTCTGATGCCGGTATTCGGTGCATCCTTTGGGAATCACGGATTTCTGGCGATTGCGGAGAACGGCTGCGCAAGTGCGTCTGTAAACGCCATGGGAGCGGGAAGTCTTACTTCCTACAATAATGTATATATGACATTTCGGTACCGCCAGAGCATGTCGGCTACGCGCTCTGTTGCAAACGGCTATGGGGGAAACGGTACTCTGGGCAGCACGGTAGTGGTGGATAACAATTATTCGGAGGGATATTACCGCATGCGCTACTGCCTGCTTGAGGAAGAGAAAGCGGACTATGTGGGGATGGCACGGCGTTATCAGGAATATCTGATCTCCCAAGGAATGGTGAAAAAGGAGTCTGCGGAGGAAACTTCCCTGTACCTGACACTGTACGGAGGAATTGAGGATACGGCTTATTTTTTGGGAATTCCCTATAAGACAGTAAAAAAGCTGACTTCCTACGGGGAAACGCAAAAGATTCTCTCCGAACTGCAGGCAGGCGGCGTGTCGAATCTGACCGTGCGCTACAGCGGGTGGATACAGGATGGACTGGAGGCCAGCGTGCCGGTGAAAGTAAAATATGAGAAAACGCTGGGGGGAAAGAAAGAGTATGAGGCTCTGATGGAGTACGCAGCGGAGGCAGGGATCAGGATATTTCCCGAACTGGATTTTTTGAATCTCTACCAGAACGGCGCTTATTCCACCCACGGCGACGCCATACAGGCGGCCACTCATGATACGGCGTATCAATATCTGTATGACCTGAATACGGGAAATAAGAAAACGGAAGGAAGATGGCAGCTGCTCACGCCAACAAAGAGCATGGAGGCTTTTGAGAAGATGAAAGGGCAGAGGGACCGGCTGGAGACGCAGCAGATCTGTCTGGGAGCCGTAGGTTCCACATTGTACTCGGATTTTACCGCCAGGAGCAGCGCGATTCACAGA
>JAAVAG010000160.1 GCA_014804185.1 Lachnospiraceae bacterium | reverse complement strand
TCTGCTACAAAGATCAGTACCTGCACGGCAGGTATGCGTCTGGTTGAGAGAGGGCTGTTGAATCTGGATGATCCGGTGGAAAAATATTTGCCGGAAATGGCAGGGATAAAGGTGCGGCAGGAAAACGGGAAAGCAGTGCCCGCGAAAAACAAAATGCTGGTCAGAAATCTGTTTTCTATGAGCGCCGGGTTTTCCTATGAGCGGGATGAGGAAGTGATCGGAAAGATGTTGGCTGCAACCAATGGGAGGCCCACAACCAGACAGGTGGCAGGCGCTTTCTCCCAAACCCCCCTCTTGTTTGAACCGGGAACCCATTTTAAATACAGTTTTTGTCATGATGTCCTGGGAGCCGTTTTAGAAGCTGCCTGCGGAGATAGCCTTGGAAATATTCTGCAAAAAGAGTTGTTTAAGCCTATTGGAATGTCAGATACGGCATTTCGGCTTAGGGAGGAGCAGCGCGCAAGACTTGCGCCGGAATATTATGGCTTTAACGGAAAGACGCACACGGCGGACGCGATTATTTACAGAGAAGGCGTGGATATGGGCATGGGGCCTTCCTATGAAAGCGGCGGTGGCGGCCTTTTGTCCTGTGTAAAGGATTACGGACTGCTTGCTGCTATGCTGGCAAATGGCGGTGTTGCGCCAAACGGAAAGAGGATTTTAAAAAGAGAGACCATCGCACTGATGCAAACCAATCAGCTTACAGAGGACGGGCTGGCAGACTTTGATGCATTTGGGGGTTGGAGCAAGGCGGGTTATGGATATGGACTGGGAGTCCGGACGCTGATGAACCGTGAGCGGAATAACTCCCTGAGTGAAAACGGTGAGTTTGGGTGGGATGGTGCACTGGGGTGCTATGTAGTGGCCGACCCCAAAAGCGGTATTGCCATTTTTTATGCACAGCAGGAGGGCGGTTCCCCATGGTACACTTTTCATGGAATGATCCGCAACTATGTGTATGCCTGCATTCTGGGAAATGAAGAGTGAAGAACCGGCAAATGCAAATTAAACAGGGAATATGAAACGATTGATGAGATGTGAATGGGAGACAGAATATGAAAGAAAAGTGGATGGGATACTCCTGCAAAGAAATGATGTATGAAAATCATGAAGCCATCATTGTTTGTCCCGAGGCAGGATGTGAGAAAGGTTATCTTGCGGTGAAAACCGAATATTGGGGTGCATTTCCGGAGGCAGTTGAATTGCCCCTTCTGGAAAAAGGATTTCACCTGTGCTATGTCAAAAATGATAACAGATGGGGCACGAATGAGGATTTGGACAGGAAAGCGAGATTTATCCGCTATGTGCAGGCGGAATATGGCCTGAATCAAAAGTGCATTCCTGTGGGAATGAGCTGCGGCGGACTGTTTGCTGTGAAGATGGCTGCCAGATATCCTAAACTGATCGGCTGCCTCTATCTGGACGCGCCGGTCATCAATTATATGAGCTGTCCCTGCGGCTTTGGCATTGGCGAGAGACTTTCGGAGGATCATGCCGAGATACTGAATGCATTGGGGATGAAGGATATTTCAGAACTTCTTGCCTATCGGGATATGCCCCTTGATAAGCTCAGCGCGCTGGTGGAGAACAGGATTCCCGTCGTAATGGTTGCCGGAGACATGGACCGGACAGTTCCTTACTGTGAAAATGGGGTTTTTCTGGAGCGGGCTTATCGAAATGCCGGTGTGGATATTGAAGTGTTCATAAAACCCGGCGGTGATCATCACCCCCATGGTCTGACAAACCCGGAATTGGCAGTGGATTTTATCTTGAGTCATTGCGGGTGATCATTCAGTTGGAAAACTGCAGGGCAATATCATGGAAACGGTATAAAATCTACCGTAAAATTCGGATTCTGTCATACCCCTCAGAAATACTTCATAGAATGGTAAAAAGTATTCTGAGGGGATTTCTTTTGAAGGATTATATTGAAGAGCGTGCCATCAACATCGCTAATTATATCATTGAGAACAATGCGACAGTGAGACAGACAGCCAGAACATTCGGAATCAGCAAATCTACGGTACATAAGGATGTAACAGACAGATTGATGCAGTTAAATCCCGGTCTGGCAAAGCAGGCGAGAAAGGTGCTGGATGTCAATAAATCGGAGAGACATATCAGGGGCGGGATGGCGACGAAAGAAAAGTACATGCATCAGCATCAGACGGAGGGATAAGAAAAAAGAGTGTAAGACAATGCCGGGTCGTGAAACCATGATTCATTGTCTTGCGCTCTTTTTTGTCCGATAGAACGATTTTGAAGTGCGGCGGAGAGCCTTATCCCCTGCGCATAATGCGCGCCCCATACCCCGGCAGCGATTTTTCACTTGTCCCGTCGGCGGCGGGTTTTCCTGCTGTTGATGAGGAAGTATCAAAAACGGTCTCCCACTGACCATGCAGCGGAAATGCCCTGCAGGGGCGGCGGTTTAAGTTGCAGTCGATCAGGTAAGTCCTGTCCCCCATGGACCGCTCATACACGAAGCGGTCTTTCTTTTTGCGCAGGACGCGGAAATCTCCATAGACGAAAGTCTGATCTGCATGCCGCAGCCGGAGCAGCTCTCTGTAGGACTCCAGCACATCCGGTTTTGGTTCCTGGTGCAGTCCCTGGTGCCAGGGAGGCATTTTTTTGTTCCAGGGCAGCAGTACCCGGCCGTGTTCCCGAGTGCCGGCCAGAATGGATGAGAATACTTTTTCTTCGGTTTCCTGTGTGATATGTTCCGCATAATATCCCTTTGACTCTACGTCCGTAATCTGGTCCATGGAGGTAAAGGCATAGTTGGCAAGGCCCATTTCATCGCCCTGAAACAGGAAAGGGGTTCCTTTCAGGGTAAACTGCATGACAGCCAGAAGCTTTGCCAGAGCGGCATGGCAGGATGTATCCTCCGTGATCTTGCTGATCATCCGGGGGTTATCATGGTTGTTGTAAAACAGAGACATCCAGCAGTTATTGCCATAATGCTCCATCCAGTCGATCATATAGTCGCGGAAATAGTTCAGGTCGTATTCATAGCGGTCAAACCGCACATGCCCCGGCGTCTCCAGATGGTCAAAGGAAAACACCATATCCAGTTCCCCGCGCTCTTCCCCGGTCACAAGCTGGCACATTTTCATGCCAAGGCCGGGTGTTTCCCCTACGGAAAACGCGCCGTGCGGATCAAAGGCTTTTGTACGGATCTCCCGCAGATACTGGTGCAGTTTTGGGCCGTAATAGTAGTGCTCGATGCCGGGATAGCCCATCAGACTGCCGATCTCTTCATTGCCCTGGGGAAGCCCGTCCTGCTTGGAAATATAATTGATCACATCCATGCGGAAACCGTCCACACCCTTGTCCAGCCAGCGGTTTACCATGGCGATCACATCCTCCCGGACGTTTGGATTTTCCCAGTTCAGATCCATCTGTTTTTTGGAAAAAAGATGCAGTGACCAGCTGTCGGAGGCCGCGTCATAGTTCCATGCGGAGCCGGAGAAAAAGGATACCCAGTTATTGGGAGGAGTGTGGCTGCCGTCGTCTCTCCGGAAAAAGTAATAGTCGCGGTAGGGGGAAGCGGGATCTTCAAGAGCCTGTCTGTACCAGGTGTGCTCATCAGAGGTATGGTTTACCACCAAGTCCATGATCAGCCGCATCCCCCGGCGGTGGGTCTCCGTCAGCAGCCTGTCGAAGTCCTCCATGGTGCCGAATTCCTGCAGGATGCCGTCATAGTCACGGATGTCATAGCCGTTGTCGTCGCAGGGGGAATCATAGATGGGGGAGAGCCAAAGGGCGTCCACACCCAATTCTTTTAAGTAGTCCAGTTTACTGATAATACCGGGCAGATCCCCGATGCCGTCCCCGTTGCCGTCGCAGAAACTCCGGGGATAGATCTGATAGAATACGGCCTCTTTCCACCATCTGTGCGAAATTTCCCCCTGACTGGCACAGGGCTCATCCGGCTCGCTGTTTACCAGACGCAAAAGGGCGTCAAAGAAATCCGGGCCCAGTTTTCTGCCTGCCAGGCGGGCGACGGTGCGCAGCTTCAGGCGGGAGATGATTCCGTTTGTGATCAGTTTTTCCGAAAGCCCAAGCTGCAGGAGCACTTTCGCCAGGGCGTCATGCCCTACAGGATTGCGGTACAGTTCTCCGATACGGCTGTCCAGGTTCAGCATGTGGTTTCCTCCGCTTTTGTCTTCAGTTCTGCGCAGATGCGGTCATATTCTTCCTCATCCAGTTTGTATTTCTTCTGATACAGGAAATAAGAGATCAGCATCAGCGCCCAGGGAAGCAGTGTCATGGTGATCAGCAGCCCTGTGCTCTGTCCGGCGGAGACGCCTTTCTGCAGGCCGTCCGCGGCGCCGAAAATCACGGCTGAGATGGCGGAGAGTTTTTCCGATTCGGAGATCAGTCCCTGGGAACACTGCTGTTCCAGATCGGAGATCCGGTTGGTATAGTCGGTGACGCCAAAGATCAGATAAGTGGCGGAGGTGACCGCTACGATCAGAGCGGATCCCATTTTGGTGATAAAGGGGCGCAGGGAGGTGATAATGCCCTCTTCTCTGGCACCGAATTTGTATTCATTGTATTCCACCGTGTTCATGATGGAGATCATCATGATCAGATAATAACAATACTGCCCGAAGTTGGACAGCATGTACCCGATCAGGAGCAGCCAGAATCCAACCATGCCTGCGCCGGGGATGAGCAGAGAGGCGAGCATCATCACATAACCTGCGCTGGAGATGACGGCCATGATGCCCATCAGCTTTTTTCGGCGGATTCTTCTGGAAATGGCCGGATAAAAGATCATCAGAAAAGCGGTGGCGGACATGCCCACAGTGTTGAACAGGGAGTACAGACCGCCGTCATAGCCATAGGAAAAATAGATATATGTAGAACCGATTCCTCCGATAATCAGGCCGTTGCCTACCTGCTGGATCAGGAAAATCACCGATACCCAGACAAGCTGATCGTTTCGTGCAATGGTCTGGAAGATCTGCTTCAGGGAGAACTTTTCCTGATTTCTGTCTGCCGGAATGATTTCTCTGTGCTCCCGCACACCGAAGAGGGGAAACAGGATAAAAAGCGGGGATAAGACTGCGATGATGAGCGCGACCCATCCGTAGGCTGTGCCGGTGCTGCCGCCGATCGCGCCGGAACCTGTGGTAAACATGGGGATCAGGATGGATGCCAGTGTGCCTCCGATGCCCGCAAAAAGGGTGGTTCTGGAGGTGAAGCGGTTTCTGGTATCTGCATCGGAACCCAGCGCCGGGATCATGCCCCAGTAGGAGATATCGCTCATGGTGTAGGTGATGCTGAAAGCAAAATACATCAGCCCGAAGAAGCACACGAATCCCCAGCCCTGAAACTGTAAATTAAACAGCAGATAAATGACCAACGAGGTGGAAAGACCGCCTGCGGCCAGCCAGGGCTTAAATTTGCCGAACCGGGAGTGGGTCCGCTCGATGATGTTGCCCATGACAGGGTCATTGAGCGCGTCAAACACCCGGGCGGCCACCATAATGGCGGTGATGGCTGCGATCTGCGCACCGTTTAGTGTGTGGGTGAACAGTACGAAAGTCAGCAGATAGCTGTTGATCAGGCAGTACACGGCGTCCCGCCCAACCGTCCCTAGAGGGAAACAGATCAGATTTTTCTTTGTTGTTTTGTCATTGTCCATTTTGTCCCTTTCCTGCCCGTATGGGAATTGGCTGGAAGCTTTTAGAGCATCCAACCTCACGGCTGAAATAATTGTACCATAGATTCGCACATAAATCATCTTTCTTTTGAAAGCGTTTCTCTTGTTCACTCATATAATATTAGGAAAATAGGAAAAAAGGAAAAATGCATTTATGGCAATCGGTTATTTATATTTTCAGGCGAGAACAGCGGATGAGGCCATACCGCTTGGCGGCGTACAGATTCAGATTATGGACGAAGCGGGCGATAGTGTTTATGAACTGACGACGGACGAAAACGGGGAAACGCAGATCGTATCTCTGGAAACGGTGGATAGGGAGTTTTCGCTGGATCCCTATTACACCGGAGCGACTTACACGGGGTATGATGTGTTTGCGCAGCTTGCGGGATTTCAGTCTGTCCATATTTCGGGGATCCCCATATACGACGGAGAGACGGCTATGCAGCCGCTTCAGCTGTCGCCCATGCGGAGGGCGCAGCGCAGTCCGGCGGTGTCGGAGATCGCACTTGGCGCGCCTGCTGTGACACAGCAGGGAGAGAGGAGCCCGGAGCGGCCTGTGGAGGAGGCGCGCGTGCTTCGAAATGTGGTCATTCCGAATCCTATCACGGTGCATCTGGGAAGACCCGCGGCCTCTGCTGCCAACGTACAGGTATCTTTTGTGGATTATGTGAAAAATGTGGCCAGCAGCGAGATCTATCCTACCTGGCCGGAGACTTCCCTGCGGGCGAATATTTACGCCATCATCACATTTGCGCTGAACAGGGTATTTACGGAGTGGTACAGAAGCCGCGGCTATTCTTTTGACATTACAAACAGCACGGCCTATGATCAGGCATACGTACATGGAAGAACCATCTATGAGTCCATCAGCAGAATTGTGGACGAAATTTTCAATGAATATGTCCGCAGGCGGGGACAGAATGCACCGTACTTTACTTCTTTCTGCAACGGCACTACGGCTACCTGTTCCGGAATGTCCCAATGGGGCACTGTCACGCTGGCTCAGCAGGGGCTTACGCCGTTGCAGATCCTGCGCACCTATTATCCGGATGATATAGAGATTGCGGAGACAAATATTATCACAAATGTATTGTCCTCCTATCCTGGCACAGCGCTCAGAACAGGCAGCAGAGGGCTGAATGTGCAGACAATTCAGACATATTTGAACAGAATACGAAGGAATTATCCGGCCATTCCGCAGATCACGGACGAGGCGGGCGTCTTTGGCAGCAGCACCGAAGCGGCAGTGTCCAGGTTTCAGAGTATTTTTAATCTGGGTGTGGACGGCGTGGTGGGAAAAGCCACCTGGTACAAGATATCGGATCTGTATGCCGCGGTGACCAGGCTGGCGGAACTGGACAGCGAGGGAACTTCTCTGGGAATCGGAACCGTCCCGCCGGATTCTGTGCTGCGGCAGGGATCCCGTGGACAGGATGTGATCACCCTGCAGTATCTGCTGAATGTGCTGGCGGAGTATTATCCCTACATCCCCAGGATCACACAGGACGGTATTTTCGGAAGCGGGACGCGCCAGGCGGTCATTGCTTTTCAGCAGATGATGCAGCTTGGGGCCGACGGCATTGTGGGAGCGCGCACATGGAACGCGCTGTATGAGGTCTACCGGGGGATTCAGGGAAATGTGCCGACGACTCCGGATACGGGAAGCGGCGTGACAACGTATACCGTGCAGTCGGGTGACACACTGTGGCTGCTGGCCAGGCGGTACGGGACCACGGTGGATGCCATCAAACAGCTGAACAACCTGACCAGCGATGTGCTGAATATCGGCCAGGTGCTGAAAATCCCGGTTTCCCCAAATACCTCTTATTTCGAATATACGGTGCGCTCCGGAGATACGCTGTGGCTGCTGGCCAGAAGATACGGGACTACGGTGGATGAGATAAAAAGAATAAACGGCCTGACCAGCGATATTCTGAATATCGGCCAGATTCTGAAAATACCGGAAAACCGGTAAAGCAGGCTGATCATAAGGAGACGGCTTCCGGACAGTATTTCAAAGGGCGTATATGGAACGTGTACAGAGAAATGCTGCCCGGGAGCCGTGTGACAATGGAAAAGCCGCACTTGACTATATTCCACAAGTGGAATATAATGAAAGAACGAAAAGGTGGAAAAAGGGGACGGAAAGCAGGATACAGAGAGCGAAAAGGAGGACGAACCGGGTGCTGAAACATGGGATTTTGGGGCTGCTTAATTACTGTGATATGACAGGCTATGAGATAATGGAGGCGTTCCGGGATTCCCTCAAATTCTTCTGGAATGCCCAGACAAGCCAGATTTACCGGGAACTGCAGGGACTTGAGAAAAAACGCTGGGTGAGCAAAACTGTGGTGAGCCAGCAGAAGAGGCCGGACAAGCATGTCTATTCCATTACGGAGGCCGGAAAAGAGGAACTGATCAGGTGGCTGGCTGAGGAAGGACCGGGACTGGATGTCCGCGCTCCGATTCTGATGAAAGTCTTTTTCTTGGGGGAGAGGAGCAGGGAGGAAAATATCAGGTTTTTTCAGCAATACAGGGATCAATGTGAGAAATTCATGGAAAGCATGGAAGCCGTGCCGGGATACATTTCCGAGTACAGCAGTTATGTGGAGGACAAGGAGAAAACGATATACTGGCAGATGACGATGGATTATGGGCGCAGAAAGATGCAGATGTGCATGGACTGGGCGCAGGATTGTATCCGGAAGTTGGAGGAGTAAATTGAAAATATTAGTGATCAACGGAAGTCCGAAAGGGAAGAGGAGCAACACGTACCGGCTGACGGAATCGTTTTTAGAGGGCATAAAGCAGGGCGCTCTTGGGACAGAGGAAATCAGTGTGGAGGAAATTCAGGTAAGCGGCCTGGACCTGAAGCCATGCCTGGGCTGTTTTTCCTGTTGGAATAAAACGCCCGGACAGTGCTGTATACACGATGATATGCAGCAGGTCATTCAGAAACTTCTGTGGGCGGATGTGACCATATGGAGTTTTCCGCTCTATTATTATACGGTGCCGGGCGGACTGAAAAATCTGATCGACCGGCAGCTTCCCATGAATCTTCCCTTTATGACAGAGAGGGAGGACGGGGTTGGGAGCGGCAGTCATCCCGCGCGGTATGATATGAGCGGAAAAAGAACCGTGCTGATTTCCACATGCGGTTTTTACAGCGCGGAGGGAAACTATGACGGGGTGCGGAGTCTGTTTGACCACATGTGCGGGAAAGACCGGTATACCGCGATCTTCTGCGGACAGGGAGAACTGTTCCGGGTGCCGGAAATGTCCTGGCGGACGGACGAATATCTGTCCTGCGTCAGGGAGGCCGGCCGGGAATATGCACAGAGCGGGGGTATCGCGGGGGAGATTCGGGAAAAGCTGGATCAGCTTCTGATGCCAAAGGTTACATTTGAGGAAATGGCCGATGCCAGCTGGGGGATCAACCGGGAGAGCGGGGAGAGGGAGAAGGAGGCGCTGATCTTCACCCGGCAGATGGCTGCCCTTTACCGGCGGGAGGCCTATTCCGGAAGGGATCTGGTGCTGGAAATGTACTATACGGATCTGGGGGAGCGCTATCAGATCCTTCTGGGAAAAGAGGGGAGCAGGGTGCTGACCGATCTGGCGGAGAAGGCCGACACCACTATCGAGACACCGTATACGGTATGGCAGTCCATAGCGGCGGGAGAGATCCGGGGAGATGAGGCGCTGATGAAGCAGATGTATAAAGTAAAAGGCGACTTCGGGCTGATGATAAACTGGGATCGGTATTTCGACGGAGCCGGAGGGCGACCGGATGGGCGGAACGGAAAAGGGCAGGCGGGAACCGGTGCGGGATGGGACACAGGATACGGCGGAATCCACGTGCCGCGCAAAGAGACGAATATGAACATTCTGCTGATTCCGTGGATCGTGTTCTGGGTAGCTGCGGCCATCGACGGTTATATGGGCAGCCTGATCAGTATCGGAGTCTGCGCGCTGGTTCCCCTGGTGTTTTACCGGCATCAGAAAACGGTGTATGACGTCGTGTCGGGCGTCTGCGTGACCGGACTGTCCGTGGGAGTGCTGGCAGGCGTGCCGGTGCGCACCGCGGTGCCGCTGGCCTACCTGATTTTCGGGATCATGTGGACCGCCTCATGCTGCAGGAAAATACCTTTGACCGCACATTATTCCATGTACGCCTATGGCGGAGAGGGTGCGCTGGAAAATCCGCTGTTTATCAGAACAAACAGAATTTTGACATTGATGTGGGGGATTTTGTACCTGTTCACGCCGGTCTGGACCTGGTATATTATGGGAACCGGGATCGGCAGCCTGACAGGGCTTGTCAACTCTGTGCTGCCCGCTTTCATGGGGATTTTTACCGCGTGGTTCCAGAAATGGTATCCGGCGAGAGTGGCGCGGGGATAAAATATTGTTATCTGTGTATTTATGGAGGAAAGAGAGGGACGGCATATGAAAGTAAAAGTATTATTTTTAACAAATAATGATAATAGTATGGTGCTGTATCACTGGTTGGCGGAGCGGGAAGAAGTTGTAAGGTGTTCTGATCCATTAAACTTGGAAATGGTAAAAAATATTCGTCCGGAGATTATTGTCAGCTATAATTATAAGTATATACTTAGTTCGGAAGTTATTGATTATATGGAGGGGAAAATTTATAATTTACATATCTCATTGCTGCCCTGGAATCGGGGATCCAATCCCAATTATTGGAGTTTTGTAGAAAATACTCCAAAGGGTGTGACAATTCATCAGATTAATGCGGGGTTGGATACTGGCGAGATGATTGCTCAGGAGGAGATGTTTTTTGATGAAAAAGAGGAAAGTTTTTCCTCGACATATAAAAAACTGAATGATAAAATAGTGGAGTTGTTTATGCAAAACTGGATGGATATCAAGAACGGCTCTTATAAACTGACCCGGCAGCAGGGAAAGGGCTCTTATCATACGGTAAAGGATTTCAGGCGGTTTACAGAGAAAAATCCTGTAGATTGGGA
>JAAVAG010000159.1 GCA_014804185.1 Lachnospiraceae bacterium | reverse complement strand
CCACCCCAACAAACTGGAGCACCGTGTTCAGATCGCTCAGTTTATTGTCATTAAATATGTATCCGGTATTCTGCCGCTGAAAAATGGATGTCAGAAAGAGCAGTACCAGGATCGCCACAGTAAACCACAGATTTCCTTTTTCTTTAAAACGGATGTCATAGGAACAGTCAAAAGGGTGCATGATCGTATAAAAAGGATTGGTTGCCGTCTTTCTATCTCTCATCTTTTTTCCTCCTCTTCGCCCGTTTTGCCACTTTGACGCCTATCACGATCAGTACCAGTCCAATGACTGCAAAGGGGCCGTACTTTCTGATCACCAACAGCCTGTTTTTACTAAAGGATCTGGAGTAGCTGTATTTGTCTCCACTGTAGCGAAGATACTTCAGCGCGTCCGTATACTCCTCTGCCTGCGCATAGGCCTTGCCGATGCCGTTGTAGGCCAGTGTGGAGTTGGCGTTTCTGGCCAGAACCTGCTGCCATGCCGCGCTGGACTCGTCATACAGTCCGTTGTTGTACAATATCGTAGCTTCCTCCACCAGCGCCCCGTATTCTGTGGGTTCAAAGACCGTTATATTGCTTTTCCCACGGTCCAGCACATACACCCTGCCCTGGTACACCTCCACCGCAACCGGTGTCTGGAAAGTTCCCAGCTGATTGCCCATTCCTCCGAACACGCCGATGAGATTTGCCTCCTGGTCCCGCTCAAAAATTCTGCCGCTGGTCAGATCGATGGCAAAGATGAATCCGTCCTCATCCACCTTTACATCCATAAAGGAGGGATAATTTACCTTGCCCTTTGTATAGGAAAACTCTTCATCCCCAAAGTTAAATTCCGCATTCCCCAGGGCGTAATAGATGTTATTTCCAAGGGGATTCAGTTTTTTAATCTGGCTTTTGGGAAGCTGTGTTCCCACCGTGGAGGTATACACAAAACCGTCTCTGCTACAGTCCACATTGGAGTACTCAATGGGCAGGATACTTGTCATGGCTGCCCGCTGTGCGTCCGACAGGAGGTTTTTCCACATATAGTTAAAGATAACATCCGCCGTGACCTCGACCTTGTTGGCTCCGAAGAATCCCATAAAACTGCCGTCCACATCAAACTGCAGCAGACCGCTGTAGCAGCCCTTGGACAGTACATAGGCTCTTCCGTATATATCAATCCCGATTTTTGTGGGAGCGAAGATAAAGTCCTCCGCGATCAGGCTGCTGACCGGCTTTTCGATGGTCGCCGTTACCTCTCCGTCCTCTATAACCAGGACTCTGCTCGCTGAAGTCTGCGACGCATACATGACGTGCTCCTCCGTCACATACAGTCCTTCGATGTCCGTCAGCGGAATCTCTTCGCCGTTCATCCGCACACTTTCCATAATCTCCTGCAGGTTGAGTTCGGCATCCAGCACAACGATCCTGTTGTTTCCCGTATCCACCACATACAGATGTCCGTCGGCATCCATGAATAGATCCTGCGGTGTGTTAAAGGCTCCCGCCCCGATCTCTATTCCGTTTCTGGAAAATACCGGCTGATAACTGGCCGGCGCGGCCACGGAATCATCCCACTCGTCATAGGTATAACTGTTAAAATTGGACTGAGCGCTTACCTGTATGCCGGTTCCCCACACCATGGCGCCGGCCAGGACAACAGCCATACAGATGCCAAGCCCGCGTATCAGATTTTTATACATAATCCATACCATACCTTTCTCTCAGCTTGCCGGTTACTCTTTCAGTCCCGCACAGGTCATCGTCTCCACAACGTTGCGCTGCATCAGGATGAATATGACAATCGGCGGTATCATCAGCAGAACCGAACCCGCCATGCCGGAACCCATTCTGGCGTACGCGTTGGACGCGCTGATCTGTTCCAGCGCCACCTTGACCACTTTCAGCTGCTCGTCGTAAACCAGTTCCTTGGACAGGCCGTTCCAGATATTTACAAACTGGAAGATAAACACGGTCAGGACCGCGGGTTTTATATTCGGGAACACGATCTTGAAGCAGGTTCTCCACTCGGAAGCGCCGTCTATCCTGGCTGCCTCCAGCAGGGAGTCCGGAAGCTGTTCGATAAACTGCTTCATCAGGAACAGTCCCAGGGAAGCGCCTACACTGGGAGCGATATAAGCCCAGTAGGTATTCAGCATTCCCAGTTTGGAGATGATGATATAGGTAGGCAGGAAAGTCACTTGTCCAACAAACATCAGGCCCAGCAGGATGACCGCGAACAGGAAATCTCTGCCGGGAAATTTGTGCTTGGCCAGAGGGTAGGCCGCCATCCCCGCAAACAGTACATGGAAAATGGTTCCCGCAAATGTCACGAACAGTGTATTAAACAGATACCTGGAAAACGGCACCCACATGTTGGACATCAGCTGAAGCAGTTCCGTATAATGCTCTCCCGTAGGCCGGAGCACATACAACCTGGGAGGAAACTGGAACAACTCCTCCGATGGCTTCAGCGACTGGATCACCGTGTAGTACAGAGGGAATGCCATAAATGCGCCCAGCAGGAGCAGCAGAAAGATCACAAATCCGTTTCCGATTTTGGAACGTCTGTTGTCCATTCCCATTTTCTTTTTTCGCTTGGGAAATATTTTACTCTTCATGCTCACACCCCCTAATGACCCATTTTTCCGATCAGCCATGTCGCGAACTTCTTGGAATACTGCATCATGACCACCAGGATGACGGCCATCGCGCAGGCATATCCGAATTCAAATCTGAGGTTGCCGTAGTCCATAATGTGTGTCACGATGGTCTCGCCCGCGTACCCGGTACTGGGCAGGCCCGCCAGCACCGAAGATACCTCTCCTACGGCAAAACAGTTGACGATCTGCATGACCACGGCAAAAATCATCTGATTGGACATGGCGGGGATCGTAATATACCACAGTTCCTGAAAGCGGTTCTTGATGCCGTCCATCATGCCCGCTTCATACAGGGTCTTATCAACGTTCTGAAATCCCGCGATAAAGGTCAGGAAGCTGATACCCATGCTCATCCACAGTTGTACAATAATCAGCACCGGCATGATGTATGCTTCATCTGTCAGCCAGCCGATGGGCTCGTTGATAAATCCCCATTTCATCAGAAATCCGTTGACCAGTCCGTACTGGTCAGAACTGAAAATCAATCTCCACACATTCCAGCCCGCCGCGCCCACGATGGTGGGAATATAGAACAGCGCGGTCACCAGCGCCCTGGGCAGGGGTTTTAACTCATTGATCAGCCACGCGATCATAAAGCAGATTACATAGCTTGCAGGGCCGATGATAATAGCGAATACCAGTGTATTTTTCAGGGCTACGATAAAATATTCGTCATTCAGAAAGATCTGAAAATAATTCTCAAGCCCCACAAACACAGGTTTCTGCACCATATCGTAATCCGTAAAGCTGAGTACCACGGACACCACCACAGGCAGGATGGTAAACAGTGCAAAGAGCACGAGGTAAGGCAGCATCATCAGATAGCTGGTTCTGTATTTTTTGATCTTTTCCATAGAATCAGTCCTCCCTCGCCTTTAACTGTTTCTGTTTGCGCTCCAGTTCCTCATTGACCGCATTCATCCAGTAATACAGCGTATCTCTCACATTTTCGCCGTTGTAGTAAACCTGGCGGAACGCGTTATCCACATTTCTTGTGACATAATAGCCGCCCGGAACCTCCGGAACTTCCACCACGTTTTCCCACTGCTGCAGGAGCATTTCCTTTTCCTCATCCGTCCACAGGCTTCCTTTGAAAGCCTCCAGATTGGCAGGAGTATGTCTGCCCAGCGTACTCAGTTCCGCCTCGATCTCCCTGGAATACATTTCCTGCACTTCGGCGCTGCTCCACCATTCCAGGAACCTCCATGCCTCATCTTTATACTCACAGTCTCTCAGAATAATGCTGCAGGTTCCGCTGGCGCTGGTCGAACGGTTGATGCTTCCGTCCTCTGCGGGTGTGCCGGGAATTGTGGTCATGATCCACTGTCCGGCGATCTCAGGCGCCGCCTCACTTAAGTTGTTGTACAGGCCGTAGGAAGAGATTACGACAGGCATCTCCCCTGTTCGGAACCGGTTAAAATCATCCTTATACAGACTGAAATCATACTGCACATAGAAATCCGACCATTGCTTAAACGCCTCGTATGCCCCGGTGACCATCAGATTGGTGGTGACCATGTCGCCCTCCTCCTGATAGACGGAGATCCCTCTCTGTGCCAGCAGCGTGGGCAGCAGATTGATCGTCCCGATGCCGTTGTTCATAGTGGCATAGCCATCCGCATAAGGCAGCCCAATGGCCAGACTGTTGGCCTGCAGCACCGGCAGCAGCGCCGTCAGTTCCTGCCAGGTGTCGGGAATCTTCAGTCCCAGCTGTTCAAAAATATCCGTCCGGATGTACATCACGTAAAATTCCTGTGTCTCCGGTATGGCATAGGTGGAACCTTTATATTCATAAGGCACAAACGCACTGGCCGCATACTGCTCTTTCAGCCCGACAAAGCCTTCCATATCGTCCAGACTTGCCACCGCTCCTCTGAACGCCAGGTTCATGGCCTCTCCTCTGGTGGTAAAAATATTCACATCGGGCCCCTGGCCTGCCAGTGTGGCCTTTACCAGCGCTCCCTCCACCAGACTGATGTTCACGCCGATACCTGTCTCAGGTGTAAAATAGGAGTCGATGAGCCGCTTCATCACATTGGCCTGATCCCGTCCTTTTCCCATCCATACGGTCAGCGTAACGGAAGGATTCTCAACACCCTCCGAAGCCACCTCGTTGTAGGAATGTGAAAAAGAACCCACAAAAGCCTTGATCTCGTGCCCGACCTTGCTCAGGAAACTTCCGTTGGCGGAGGGTATATCCGCCTCACTCCCTGCCAGATAAAAATAATCTATCTGCAGCGGCTGCTGCTCAAATTCCAGAACCCACTCCGCCAGCGCCTCAATATTTGTCTTGAAGACCGGCAGCCTTTTGGCGATGGTATAAGGTTTTTCCACAAAAGACTCCATCTGTGTTTCCATCTGCGTCAGGATTCTTGCGGAATAACACCCTTTCCCGTATCTGCTCTCCAGGTACTCGATATACCCCCCCAGATCGCCGAGAATCGCCCCCAGCTTTTCCTCCAGGTCGGGAATCGCCGTCTCCAGGTTATAGTCTCTGTATGTATCCGGGTCTGTCCCGGTAATCATAATAATCTCTCTGTACAGGGAGTTGATATCCTGCAGTGTCTTCTGCATATCCTCTATCATCGGGCTCATCTCCCCCAGCACCACTTCCATGCGCAGGGTATGAGTGCCTTTTGTCAGATAAAACAGATACGGGCCGTCCTCCCCGCCCAGAAAATCACTCTGCCAGTTGACATCATATTCGAAGTTCAGTTCTCCCACTTCCGCAAAAGGCACCTGGCTGTCGATCTCCAGACGGCGCAGGCTGCTCTGCCCCTTATTGCCGTTCTGTCTATATCTGAGGCCAAGACGGTAAAACCCGTCTTCCGGCGCTTCCACCTGCCATTCGATCCATTGGCCGTCGTCCGTCCAGTTATCTCCGCCGATAGTGTTGTAACGGATGCAGGTAGCATGGTAGGGAATCGTAAACGGGCTGGAGCGGTCATAAACCGCATACAGTCTGGAGGAAGATTTCATCATCGGCGTCTCTGCTTCCACCTGCACATAGAGATCCTTAGCCACTTCCTGCTTTCCGCTGTGCTCAACCAGATATTCCGCATAGGTGGGAACCTCCTCCCGGTACAGCCGTACATACCGCAGCAGCGCGGCCTGTCTCACGCCCTGAACCTCCAGCGTGTGCTCACCCTTTTCCAGTTCCAGTGCGATCCGTTCCTTTTTGGCCAGCCGAAGCGGTTCCTCCATCCACACATACCCTTCCATCTGGGTGGGTCTTATCTCGTCACCGGAAGCAGTATGGCGGAACTGACCGGCATCCGTCCATATCCTGGTCAGTGTCACAGGACTGTCCGCGACCCCGTTTCCGTCCAGCCGGACATCCAGTTCCGGTTCCTGTCCGTTCCCCTCCAGCGCCATGTAACCGACATTCAGGTAATATGTACCCGTTTCAGGAACGGAAAACGTCCAGCGGGATGCTTCTTCATCCTCCGCCACCCTGACGCTGCCGTCCGGGCCGTCCGCCCACAGATAAATCCCATCCCTGTCTGTCTTCAGGTTTCCTTCGGCTACTGCCTGGGATTTTGCATTTCTGCTGTCAGCGCCATAGGGTGCGAACAGGGACAGGACTCCCGTCACCACTAACACTGCCGCCAGTCCGGCGCACACGATAAGCGTTCTTTTCTGCCTCTTTTCCATAAGGTATATCCCTCCACATACCATACAAACATCTCTTTGTTATATGATACTACCATGTTTACATTTTTTCAATTCCAATATTTTACAAATGTAAATTTTGTAAGAATTAGCAAATTACATTTGTAAATATTTATGTAATTCCATGGAAAACCGGAAGCAGGATTTACAATTGCACACCGAATGTCCAAATCACAAAAGGCGCCGTCCCGCTTTGTTTCACGGGACAGCGCCTGCTGTCATATTTCGGTATGAATTTGAAATTTCTTCCGGCCTTATTTCCAAATACCGGCCAGCTTTTCCCAGATCTCCTCCGCCACCGCTTCCTCACAGCGGCTGCCATCTATCATGATGACCCTTTCCACATCCTTTAATTTTTCAAATGCTTCCAGGTACTTTTCCCTGACCTGTTCCAGCCGGGATCTTTTCTCAAACAGTTCCGTGTGTTCCCTGCCCCGGGTGATCCTGTCCATGGCACTATCCGGAGCCACGTCCATAAACTCCGTAAGCGCCGGGCACAGAATCTTTCTGCCCGGCTCATTGGCCTGGATCAGCCAGTCCAGGGGCAGATCGCTGCTCTGATAGGCATAAGAAGAAAAATAATATCTGTCCGTGATCACATGGGTCCCGCTCTCGATCACAGGCACAATCCCGTTGTCCTCATTAATCAGATGATCCAGCCTGTCAGCCACAAAAAGCGCCGCCATCACTCTGTTGTCAGCTTTCAGCCTGCCCGTCAGAATCTGCCGGATCAGGGAACCGATGGGGGAGCCGGTGGGCTCCATTGTCACCTGGCAGGAGATTCCCTCTCTTTTCAGCCTCTCTGCCAGCAGACGGATCTGCGTGCTTTTCCCGCTCCCGTCGATCCCCTCAAACGCGATCAGTTTTCCTCTATGGTTTTGTGCTGTTTTCTGTTCTTCGTTCATGCCATACTCTCCTTTAGATGCATTCCCCGCATCATCAGTCATCCGTTTTCCCCGCTGCCGCACCGCTCTTGTGTCGGCGGCGTCTCCTTATGACAGCGAAGCACAGCGCGATGACAGCGCCTGCCGCCGCT
>JAAVAG010000158.1 GCA_014804185.1 Lachnospiraceae bacterium | reverse complement strand
CCTGTCACCCCGATGTGATTGTGCGGGTGTAGTTCAATGGTAGAACACCAGCCTTCCAAGCTGGACACGTGGGTTCGATTCCCATCACCCGCTTTTTTCGTGCAGATTTATGGGAAATTTTGTATTGACATTCCATATCTTGTGTGCTAGTATTTTAAAGTACTGATTTTGAGGGTAATGCCACAGGATTGATGTATGTGTGTCCGTAGCTCAGCAGGATAGAGCAACGGCCTTCTAAGCCGTGGGTCGGGGGTTCGAATCCCTTCGGGCACAGGAGTAAACTTATCTATGGGGATGGGCTCTGCAGAACACCTTTTGAAAGGGATCTGAGGGGCATCTGATATGGAAGGTTTACGCAAGCTGGGAAGCTCGTTTTCGGCAGAAAATGTACTTCAAGTATGGTGGGTATAGCGCAGCTGGTTAGCGCGCCAGATTGTGGCTCTGGAGGCCAAGGGTTCGAATCCCTTTATCCACCTTTTACGGCAGTGTGCCTCAAGCGACACGCCTGGTGTCACTATAGGGCTATCGCCAAGCGGTAAGGCACAGCACTTTGACTGCTGCAGTCGCTGGTTCGAATCCAGCTAGCCCTGTTTAGAATGTGGGATATTAGCTCAGGTGGTAGAGCACTTGACTTTTAATCAAGTTGTCCGGGGTTCGAGTCCCCGATGTCTCATCGATAGAAACACCCAGAAAACCGAGGAACCGGTTTTTGGGTGCTTTTTTTATGTGTTGACAGAGCAGACAAGTTTCCTGACGGTTGATTTTATACCGTGAAGTATCGGGCGGTTCCATTGCGTATTTTTTCGGGCGCAGGTATAATTTTTGCAGAAGAGGAAAAAGAAATGGAGGGGCATGGTTATTGATATGAGTGAATTGAGGATAGCGGAGAATATTGTGCGCTTCAGGCGGGAGAAAAAAATCACGCAGGAAAATCTGGCTGATTTTATCGGCGTGACAAAAGCTTCCGTGTCCAAGTGGGAAACGGGACAGAGCATTCCGGACGTGGTGATTCTGCCAAAGCTGGCCGCGTTTTTTGATGTTACGGTGGATGAACTGATCGGATACCGGCCGACTTTGTCAAAAGAGCAGATACGGAAACTATATCAGGAGTTTGCGGATGACTTTGCGAAGCAGCCGTTTGAGGAGGCGATGTACAAGACGGAGGATTATGTTAAGAGATACTATTCCTGTTATCCGTTTCTGGTTCAGATATGCGTTCTGTGGTTAAACCACTTTATGCTTGCGGAGTCGGGGAAGAGACGGACAGAGATTCTGGGCGCTATTTCTGAACTGTGCAGACATGTTATGGACGGCTGCAAAGATGTGGGAATCTGCGGCGATGCGGCCATGTTTCAGGCGATGGCACTGCTGCAGCTTGGGCGGCTGCAGGAGGCGATCGAGATTTTGGAGGAACTGATCGATCCGATCAGAATGACCGGCCAGGGTGAAGCGCTTCTTGCGCAGGCATATCTGATGGCCGGAAATGCGGAGGAGGCAGAGAGCCTCACGCAGGCTGGCATGTATAAGGCGATTCTGTCGCTGGTGGGAAATGCAGCCCAATATCTTGCCGTGCATGGACGAAATGCAGAGGCCGGTGAGGCGACCATCACCCGGATCAAACAGGTAATCGGGATATACGAGATGGAAAACCTGCATCCCAACATTGTCTTTGGATTTGCATATCAGGCAGCCATGTTTTATGCGGCGTATGGGGAAAGGGAGAGGACGCTGGACTGGCTGGAAAGATGCGTCGGCTGTCTGGAAAATCTGTTTGCCTCCTGTGAGATCCTAATGCATGGAGACGCTTATTTTGACAAGATGGACAAATGGTTTGAAAGGCTGGATAATGGCCCCGGCGCTCCGCGCAATCGAAATGTGATTCTGGAGGATGCCAGGAAAATACTTGACAGTCCCGCGTTTGCCTTTCTGGATGGAGATCCGGAATTTGACAGACTAAGGAGAAGGCTGCTTCAGATCAAATGAGACAGGATGCGAAAAAAGAAAGAATCAGGAAAGTAAGAGCGTGTGAGCAGAAGGAGGAGTTAAATGAGTTTCAGGGAAATCTTGCCGTTTTTGATTCCGCTGGCCGTTGCGGAATTTGCTCTTTTGGGATATGTCCTGTGGCATATTCTTACGCATACAAATTATAAGCGGGGAAACAGAACTCTGTGGCTGATCGTTGTGATTGTGGGTATGCAGTTTATCGGTCCTGTTCTCTATATTCTGGCAGGAAAAGAGGACGCGTGATGGATATTCTGAAATTTGCACATGTGACAAAGACGTTTGGGACAAACAGAGTGATAGAGGATCTCGATTTTTCTGTACCGCAACATTCCGTGTTCGGCTTTATAGGGATAAACGGAGCGGGAAAGACCACGGCCATGAAAATGGCTCTGGGACTGGTGAAGCCAGACGGAGGAGAGATTTTTGTAAATGGGGAGCGCGTTTCTTTCGGGCAGAACAAAACCAACAGATTTATCGGATATCTGCCGGATATACCGGAGTTTTACGGTTTTATGACACCCATGGAATATCTGGGGCTGTGCGGAGAAATCTCAGGGATGTGCCGCGCGGATATCCGAAAAAGAGCGTTGGAATTGCTGGAACTTGTGGGACTGGAGCATGCGGATAAGCGGATCAGAGGATTTTCACGGGGGATGAAGCAGCGGCTCGGAATTGCGCAGGCGCTGCTGGGCAGTCCGAAGCTGCTGATCTGTGATGAACCCACATCCGCGCTGGATCCCATTGGCAGAAAGGAGATTCTGGACATTTTGTCCTCTGTAAAGGAGCGGACAACGGTGATCTTTTCCACGCATATCCTATCAGATGTGGAGCGCATCTGTGACCGCATCGCGTTCCTTCATGCGGGAAAAATCGCTATGGAAGGAACTCTGGAGGAGATTCGGGGTTTCCGAAAAGGTGACAGCGTGGAAGTGGAGCTTTTGAGAGAGGAGGATGCGCAGAGAATGCTGCGCATTTACAGTGGCGCGGTTCGTACGGGGAAGTCAAAGATTTTGCTTGCAAAGCAAAATGAGGCGGATATGACACAGGTCATGAGATGGCTGGCGGATAATAAGCTTTCCGTGCAGCGTCTGGAACGCCTGGAACCCGCCCTGGAGGATCTGTTTTTGGAGGTGGCGGGAGGATGAGACAATTTACTGCATTTGTGAAAAAAGAATTTCTGGAACAGCTTCGAAGCGGAAAACTGCTGATTCTGGCCTTTCTGTTTTGTTTGTTTGGCATTATGAACCCGGCGATGGCCAGGCTGACGCCCTGGCTGATGGAGCTGCTTTCAGATCAGCTTGCGGAGAGCGGCATGATCGTTGCAGGCGTAGAAGTCAACGCGCTGACTTCATGGACGCAATATTTTAAAAATATGCCCATAGCGCTGATGATCTGCATCGTAATGTTCAGTGGTATTCTGACTTCTGAGTATCAGAGCGGAACACTGATCCATATCGTGACAAGGGGGATGAAGCGGTGGAAAATCCTGACGGCAAAAACTCTGATCATGGCAGTTTTCTGGACGATCGGAAGTCTGGTCTGCTATGGGATCACGTACGGATATAATGCGTACTTTTGGGATAACAGTGTTGCCGCGCATGTGTTTACCGCCGCTTTTTGCGGCTATCTTGCCGGACTGTGGCTGATCACAGTCATTCCCCTGGCTTCCGCGTGTTTTGACTCGGCCCCGGCTGTGGTCATCTCTGTGGGAGCGGTATATCTGGCAGGGTATCTTGCCGGTCTGATTCCGAAACTGAAGTCATATACGCCGGTATCCCTTATGAACGCCTGGGCTCTGCTGGCTGGCGCAGAATCCGCAGAAAACTATGGATTTGCCATAGCTGTTGCAGTAGCGCTGACTGCGCTGCATATAGCCGCGGCGGCTGCCGTTTTCAACAGAAAGAATCTGTAAGCGGCCCGCATTGACATTCGTTTTCCTGGCAGGTATAATAGAAACTGCAGTGTTAAGGAAGTTCTGGAGGAGATGGCTGTGGCGGGCTTTGGACAGATGAGAAGGACGGGCAAAACGAAGAATCAGGTAATGAAAATAGAAACGATGCTGGGAGGCATTTTTCTTGTGTTGGGAATCGTGTGGCTGACAGTGGGGCTGGTGTTTACGGTTCTGGGCATCCGCGCACAGGAGAGTACCCCATGGGAAATAACAGGTGAAGAGGACAAGGTTTTCCTGATATTGGGGATGATTTTTGACGGACTTGGACTTGTTTTTACGGCAACAGGAGGCATTGTGATGTCTCTGGGGCTTCGCAAGGAGAAATGGCGCAAAAATATGATGTCCACGGGAAAACGCGTGTATGCGGAGGTGACAGGCGGATATCTGTGCCGGAATTACTCCGTAAATAACAGGCATCCTTATAAAATGGAGTGCAGATATAAGGATGATTTCACCGGACAGACCTATTTATACAGCAGTGACTATACCTGGGCTGATCCGGAATTGTACATGGGGCAGCAGATCGCGGTTTATGTCAATGAGTTGGACATGAGTCAGTACTATGTGGATGTGGACAGCCTGCAGACCGTGAATCCGGAAATCCATGATTATCGGTGACGGAACTTGACAAGGCGTTCCGCGGAAAGGTATAATAAGACACCGCCCTGAGGCGGAGCGAGCGGAATTGATGGAATTGGCAGACATGCAAGATTTAGGTTCTTGTGGGTAACACCGTGTGGGTTCGAGTCCCACATTCCGCAGTAATGACAACTAAATAAAATGAATGTCTTCAAGGCAGGGTGAAATTCCCGATCGGCGGTAAAAGTCCGCGAGCGTGTAAATGCTGATTTGGTGAAACTCCAAAACCGACAGTATAGTCTGGATTTAAAGAAGGTGTATTGAATTTGTTAGGATTTATCTAACATTATGCACTTTTCCGTCTATCTGATAAATGCTTTGTTGACATTTTCAATACACCTTAAAAATTACAACACCTGAAGGCATTACATTGCTTTTAGGTGTTAATTTTTTGGAGGTGCATTTATGATGAATAACAAAACAAAGAAACTTACAGTAACAGGTATGCTCTGTGCTCTTGCCTATGTTGCAGCGGCAGTTGGGCGTATCCCTCTTGTACTCTTTTTGAAGTACGATCCCAAAGACATTATCATTGCAATTAGTGGACTGATTTTTGGTCCGCTCACTTCATTTCTCATTGCTTTCATTGTTTCCTTGGCAGAAATGATTACTATCAGTGAAAATGGTGTTATAGGCTGTTTTATGAATATCATTTCAAGCTGCTCCTTTGCATGCACTGCAGCTTTTATTTACAACAGAAAGCATAGATTATCGGGTGCTGTTGGTGGGCTTTTTTGTGGGTGGAGTTGTCAGGTTGTAGTTATGATACTTTGGAATTACCTGATTACTCCCTTCTACATGGGCTATCCGAGAGAAGCGGTCGTAGAATTGCTGATTCCGGTATTTTTACCTTTTAACCTGATTAAGGGCGGATTAAATGCAGCAATTACCATGCTCTTATATAAACCTGTAGTTACAGCTTTACGACGCTCTCATTTGATTGAAAACTCAATGCCGTTTGATCGGCACACCCCAAATTGATTTCCGTGTGAAAATAGAGAGTGACAATACATACGAGGGTATTGTATAATACTCTTGGGCAATTTGTCACAAAAACCGGAAAACGGCCTGCAAAGTCCCTGAGCAATCGGGGATTCTTTTTTATAATAAGACAAAGAAAGGAAAGACAGAAAAATGAAGAGATGGGCGAGGGCATTATATCAGCCGGTGCTTCCCCTTGGGAAAGACGGCGGCAGGGTTACGGCGTGCAGAGAGCATATCCTGCTCTCCAAGGAAGCGGCGAAAGAGGGCATGGTGCTGCTGAAAAATGAAATGCAGACGCTTCCTTTGAAAAAGGGTAGTAAGGTGGCGCTGTTCGGGAAAGCCACGGTGGATTACGTGAAAGGCGGCGGAGGCAGCGGAGAGGTGACCACGGCCTACAGCCGCAGTCTCTATGACGGTATGCGGCTGCTGGGGGACGAAGTGAGCGTTTTCCAGGAACTGGTGGACTTCTATAAAGAAGATATCAAAAAACAGTATGACGAGGAGAGAGTTCCGGGCATGACGGTGGAACCTAAAGTACCGGTGGAACTGCTGAGAAAGGCCAGAGCCTATACAGATACGGCGATCATAAGTATATGCCGCTTTTCGGGAGAGGGCTGGGACAGGAAAAGCGTGCGCGACACCGAAAACGAACGGCTGACAGACGGCGAGAGGGAAATGACGGATATGTCGGCGGATCTCTTTGAAAACGGGGATTTTTATCTGACCAATGCGGAGGCCGCCATGGTGGAAACAGTGGAACGCGCTTTTGAAAAGGTGATTGTGGTGCTGAACGTGGGCGGTATGGTGCATACGGAATGGTTCCGCAGCAATCCTCAGATACAGGCGGTGCTTGTGGCATGGCAGGGAGGTATCGAGGGCGGCCTGGCGGCTGCGGAACTTCTGATGGGGCATGGCAATCCCAGCGGCAAGCTGTCCGACACCTTTGCGAAACGGCTGGAAGATTACCCGTCCACCGCGGATTTCCACAAGTCGGAGAAGTATGTGGATTACACAGAGGATATTTATGTGGGATACCGCTATTTTGAGACAATTCCGGGAGCCGGAGAGAAAGTAAACTATCCTTTCGGTTTCGGCCTGTCCTACACACGGTTTTCCGTATCCGGGATCCGGGTGGAGAAACAGGGGGAAGAACTGCAGGTGTCTGCGGACGTATGCAACGTGGGAGAGTTGGCGGGAAAGGAAGTCGTGCAGGTCTATTTCAGCGCTCCCCAGGGAAAACTGGGAAAACCTGCCAGAGCGCTGGCGGCATTCTGTAAGACCAGATTGCTTCTCCCCGGGGAAATCCAGAAAGTGGTGATGCGTTTTCCCATAAATGCCATGGCTTCCTACGATGATCTGGGCAAGGTAGCCAAATCGGCCTATGTGCTGGAGCGGGGAGAGTATCGTTTCTATGTGGGGACTTCCGTGCGGGATACGGTGGAGGCGTCCTATTCGCTGACTCTGGAGGAGGATCTGGTGACGCAGCAGCTGGCCGCCAAAATGGTTCCCACCCAGTTGGAGGAGCGAATGCTCTCGGACGGCAGTTTTGAAAAGCTGCCCATGGGAGAACCGTTTGATACGGATGCCAATCAGCTGGTGCGCCAGACGGCGGCGGAGACGGACGGCATGTGTCCCGCGGTGCCGGGACAAAGGAGAGTACGCCTGTGGGGAGAGGAAGAAAAGGAGCACATGCTGGAGGACGTGGCGCAGGGGACTGTATCTTTGGAGGACTTCATGGCACAGCTATCCGATGAGGAACTGGCGCGGCTTCTGGGCGGTCAGCCCAATACGGGTGTGGCCAACACCTTTGGATACGGCAATCTGCCCGAGTATGGGGTTCCGTCGATTATGACGGCGGACGGACCGGCAGGTCTGCGGATCAATCCCGATTGCGGTGTCTGTACAACTGCATGGCCCTGTGCCACATTGCTCGCCTGTACCTGGAACCCTGCGCTGGCAGAGCAGGTAGGCTGCGCGGGCGGCGCGGAGGTAAAGGAAAACAATATCGGCGCATGGCTGACGCCGGCGGTGAATATTCACAGAAGCCCTCTGTGCGGCAGAAATTTTGAATATTATTCGGAAGATCCTCTGCTCACCGGAAAGATGGCGGCGGCCATGGTGCGGGGAATCCAGAGCAATCATGTGGCGGCCACGGTAAAGCATTTTGCGTTGAACAACAAGGAGACCAACCGCAGGAACAGCGACTCCAGGGCATCGGAGCGCGCTATCCGCGAGATCTATCTGAAAGCCTTTGAGATTATCGTGAAAGAGGCGGAGCCATGGAGCATTATGTCTTCCTATAATATAATCAACGGACACAGGGCATCGGAGAACCGGGAGATGCTGGAGGATATCCTGCGGGGCGAGTGGAACTTTGCGGGCATGGTGACGACGGACTGGTGGACGGCAGGCGAACACTATAAGGAGACGAAAGCGGGCAACGACGTGAAAATGGGCTGCGGTTTCCCGGAAAGACTTCTGGAGGCCATGAAAGTGGGAGCGCTTACCAGGGATGAGATGGAAATCTGTGCGGCGAGAATTTTGAGACTGATTTTGAAAGTGGATTGAGAACAGGGGATATAAAAAGTATGGAGAGCAAAAGAGAAGCAGGGATCAGTATACAGGCATCGGTGATTCCGGTGATTAACTACGCGCTGCAGCAGAATCACATTCCGATCGTCAGATCAGTGGTAATTGCCAACGATTCCGACGAGACACTGGAGGATGTGGAACTTGAAATCACGGCTGCTATGCGGCTGTGTCTGCCGTATACGCGGCACATTGACTGTGTGCCTGCGGGAAAGACGATGGAGATTGGCGGGATCAGTCTGATTCTGGATGCGGAGTATCTGGCGGGCGTTACGGAGAAGATTACCGGAAACTTAAGCGTCACGCTTTCCCGCAATGAAGAGCAGATCGCCCGGGAAAACATTGAGGTGACGGTGCTGGCTTTTGACCAGTGGCACGGCAGTGTCTTTCATCCGGAACTGCTGGCCGCCTTTGTGACGCCGAATCATCCGGCTGTGGCTGGAATCATCTCCAGGGCGACGGAGTTTCTGGGAGAATGGACGGGCAGTCCGTCCATGGACGCGTATCAGTCCCGGGATTTGAACCGGGTGCTGTGCCAGGCGGGAGCGGTTTTCGCGGCGCTGAAGGAACAGAATATTGCGTATGCTGTGGCACCTGCGAGTTTCGAGCGGACGGGACAGCGTGTGCGGCTGTGTGACACTGTTCTGCAGCAGAAACTTGGGACATGCCTGGATCTGACGCTGCTTTACGTCTCGTGTCTGGAGGGGATTGGGCTGCATCCGCTGATGATATTGACCGAAAACCATATCTTTACCGGAGTGTGGCTGGAGGAACTCCTGTTTCCGGAGTTGGTGCAGGAGGATCCTGCCCAGATTACGAAACGTCTGGCCGACGGAGTCAATGAAATTGCCGTTGTGGAAACCACGTTTCTGGTATCCGGGAAAAATGTTTCCTTTGACGATGCAAGAGATGCTGCGGAGAGGGAACTTGTGGGTGTAGCTCCGGCAGAATACTGTATCGACGTGCGCCGCGCCCGGCTGAGCGGAATATCACCGCTGCCCCAGCGCGTCTGCATCGACGGAAACTGGCAGGTACGGGCAGCGGATCTTATTGACTGCAACAGTTTGTCCGCTCCGAAAAAACTGGAGGGAGCATCCGTCGGCAGTGAAGAAGCGGAAGAGGAAACGATTCCCAAAAAGGCACAGTGGGAGCGAAAACTGCTGGATCTGGGTATGCGCAACGCTCTGATCAACCTGCGGATGACCAGGACGCTGATGCCGATTCTGGCCTCCTCGCTGGATGATCTGGAGAACGCGCTGTCAGACGGAAGTGATTTCGTCCTGCTGCCCCGCCCGGCGGACTGGAGGGCGGCGGATGCCGGCTTTGAGAACATGCACGAACTGGGAGAGGCCGCAGATCTGATCCGGACAGAATTTCAGAACAGGCGGCTCCGCTGCGCACTGACGGAAACAGAACTGACCAAAATGGTCAAAGAATTGTACAGGGCATCCAGGACTTCCGTGGAGGAAAACGGCGCAAACACCCTGTACCTGGCACTGGGGCTGATCCGCTGGTATGAGAGCAGGCGCAGCACAAAACCGCGCTATGCGCCTGTTGTGCTGCTTCCGGTGGAGATGGTGCGCAAATCGGCGGCTCAGGGCTATGTCATTCGCCTGCGGGATGATGAGCCGCAGATGAATATTACCATGCTGGAAAAGCTGAAGCAGGATTTTGGCATTGTTGTGAGCGGCGTGGATCCGCTGCCCGCAGATGAGCATGGCGTGGATACGAGAAAGGTCTTTACACTCCTGCGCAGGGCCGTTATGGACCAGCCGGGATGGGATGTGCTGGAATCGGCTTATCTGGGGACTTTTTCCTTTTCTCAGTTTGTGATGTGGAATGATATACACAGCCGTGCGGACGACCTGATGCGCAATAAGATTGTAAAAAGTCTGATCGACGGCAGGCTGGCATGGGAGGCGGAACCCATGGAGATCGGAGAACGTGTGCAGGAGGACGGTGTTTTGCTGCCGCTGCCTGCCGACGCGTCGCAGCTGTACGCCATCAGGGAGGCCTGCGGCGGCAAAAGTTTTGTGCTGCACGGCCCGCCGGGTACCGGCAAATCCCAGACCATCACCTCGCTCATTGCCAATGCGCTGGCACAGGGCCGGACGGTGCTGTTTGCCGCAGAAAAAATGGCGGCTCTGGATGTGGTGAGAAAGCGGCTGGAGGGAATTGGAATCGGACCGTTTTGTCTGGAACTGCATTCCAATAAGTCCAGAAAAAAGGATGTGCTGGAGCAGCTGCGGCAGGCGGCGGAGGTGACAAAGCTTGTGTCCGCGCACGCATTTGCCGACCAGGCCGACAGGATCGCCGGGATGAGAGCGGAACTGGATGTATATGCGGAGCGGCTCCACCGGGTACTGCCCTGCGGAAAGTCTCTGCATCAGCTGATCGACGCATATGAGGATGAGAAGTCCGCTCCTGATATCGAGCCTTTTTCCGGGGCGTATGTGTCGGGGCTGGACGGCCGCGGGCTGGAGGAGCATCAGATTCTG
>JAAVAG010000157.1 GCA_014804185.1 Lachnospiraceae bacterium | reverse complement strand
CCTTTCCCGCCATAAAGAACCCGCCCACTTGCAAAATCTTCAAAGTTTTCATCTCCGCAATACAAGTACTCCATTGCTGATCCCCAGATGCTTTTCAAATCTTTTCACGGGTCTTCCAGCACACCGCCCATGCTTTGGCAATTCCTAACTGCCTGTACATTTCCAGACGATGCCTGCCATCGTTTACCCGGATACCGTCTAATGAGTACTCCAGAATGAGCGGAGGCGGATTCCATTCTCCGTAAGCATCTTTCATTCGATTCACTACCTCAAAAAAATAGGTAATATCCTCATCCTTTGACAAATATTCCGGAGCACCGGACTGAATTTCATCCAGCAGTTTCAACTCTATCTCCACAGGCCCCCAATATTGTCTGGGTTCCAATAATAGACCGTCCGCCAAAGCCACATTGTGGCCATCACCCCGTAAAAACAACTGCAGCCATTCCTCAATGCATCCGCGATCTGCATATTCCACAGCCGCCTGTAATGTTCCGTAAATCATCCTTTCTCCCTCCTCTGCCGCATTACCTCATAGACGGTTTGCTGCCTGTGCGCCGTACTTCCGACAACACGCATTCCGGGATATTCCTCCCGCAGCACATCTAAATACCGGAAAAGCGTCTCATTCTCTGCCACCCGCACGATCGGCAATCGGAAAAACGATCCCATTGTCGCGGTAATCACCTCCGGATCATACATATCCACCCCGTGTCCAGTCAAAAACAGTGCATCCACACCAAATGCCTCACAGGAGCGGATCAGCGTCCCTAAATTTCCCTTGTTGGAAGGTCGGTCAAACACCACCAAAAAAGGATTCCCGGACAGCCTCACTTGCTCCGGCAATTCCTGCCTCATCTCCACCACTGCCATCAGTTCGGAGGTATCTTCCTTGCCGCTCAGTTCACGCATCAGTTCCTCACACAGCCGGTAATTATTCACCGCAGTCGTATGAACCAGTCCCCGTGCCCAGTTGGATAATTTACCCTCCCGCATCAGGAGCGCCTTGATTTTCCATCCTTCGGTCACTGCTTCATTTAAATTACGGACACCTTCCACCAGAAATTCTCCATAGCGGTGCCGTTTGTTCCGATTGGTTTTCAACACATAAAAATGCTGATATATATTATTCTTTATCCGTATTTCCTCACATACCATGATCGAATTGTATATCCCTCCGGCAGATTATTATGTGCCTTTGGAATCATCCTACCATGTTTGATATAAATAAAATATGACGACTTTCACTTTATTCAAAGTCGCCATACTTTTCTCTGAAATCTTCGTAATCCGCTTTTTGAGTCATCCAAATAATAACCGGATACGATTTCCGCCCCATATTTATCAGCGCTTCAAAGAGCGGATTGTTGCAGTTGATTTCAAACTCTCCGTCTGTATACCCGATAATGAGCGGCGGAGTTGTCTGTCCATCAGCAATATGTTCTGTCCAGTTCTGCACCTTGCGCCAAAATACCGTCGCATCCACCCGCCACTTCATTTGCTCCTCCGGGCCGCTGCTTCTGTGAAATAGAGTAAGCGGCATTTTTACCGGCCCGATGAAATACCGGTCCTCCAAATATAACCCGTCAGAAAACTCTTTATTTTTCCGTTCAAAGAGAAGATATGTGTGCACCCATTCTTCTAACAATCTACTTTCCTCATACTCTTCCGCCGAAGAAACCTCTGGCCGAAAGTTAAAATTTGCCCGGTGCTTTTTATTGTAAACGATTTTTTTCACTGTTCCCTGAGACAGTCCAAAGGTATCAGAAATCTCCTCCAGGGAAACACCATATTGAAAGAAATTGAGAATCATTCTGTTTCGCTTGAGAAGATATGCCCGATAACCTGAAACCTCACCCCAGGACTTTTCCTCCCCTTCCTTTGGTACATATAAGAGTGTTCCTGCCGCATAGGTCTGTAACTGCTTTAAGATATTTTCGGGCAGAATATCTTTTGCATTGACATATTTCATGTTGTCCTCCTGCTATTATTACTTTCAATGATTCCCGCAGCAATCCGCATATCCTTTCCCTTTACTATTTCTTTCTGTTGTAGCCTATCATACTTATTATCATGGAAATCGCAAAAAGGACAACTGCCGCAGTTCCTGCCGCAAGGACATAAGAGTGTATGGAATTTGTCATAGCAGAAAATCCGGCCCCGTCTTCAAAATACTTAATAAAATAGAACATAGGAATTACCGCAATGACCCCCATCGTCTGCGCCGAGCGGAAACCAAACCAATAGGTTAATGGCAGACAAATTCCAGTCCAAAATATCGGAACGATGACGGAGGCAGCCATGGAAACTCCCCAAACAACAATATCAAAACTCCGAAAAACCATGCTGGATAGAAGATTAAATAAAATGCTTCCCATAAGGCTGACTGCCAGTGTACAGACAACAGAAATATACTTGCTTGTTACTACTGAAACAGCGTTTACAGGCATTGCCAGCTGATATTTTTTCCAACACGCCTTTTCATCGCTTGCAAAACTCATTACATTTTGCATACCTATTGTCATTGCAAGCATTACAGAAGCAAGCAGCCCCGCGTAAGCACCGGTATTATGCATGAGCAATATAATTGCGCCAGCCACGATCAGAACCAGTTTTTTGTCAATGCTCTTAAAGAAAATTGCAATATCTTTATAAATCAATCCTTTCATGCCGCACCTCCTTTGATGTAAAAAAGCATAATATCTTCCAGTGTCGCGTTATCAACGACAATGTTTTTATATTTGTGTTTGATTGCTTCCCTATCGCGGACAAGGCACTCTACACTCACATTTGTAACCCTGTGGATAATATAATCGTCCGGAGAAATAGAAGCAAATTTCTCTTTTCCGCATTTCAATATTCCAAAATGATAGACCAGGTCATCTTTTTGTTCCTCAAAAATGATTTTCCCATGATGAATCAGTATTACATAGTCCGCAATCTTTTGTATGTCTGATGTGATATGAGAGGAAAAGAAAATGGAGCATTCCTCATCCTGTATAAACTCCAGAAACAAATCCAGCATTTCATCACGCACAACCGGGTCAAGTCCCGTAGTTGCTTCATCTAAAATAAGCAGCTTCGGTTTGTGTGCCATAGCGCAGATAATGGACAGCTTCATCTTCATTCCCTTTGAAAAAGAACCGATCTGTTTCTTTTCCGGGATTTCGAATTTTTTCAGGTAACGCCTGTAAAGGCTGCCGTCCCATGACTTATATACGCCGGATAATATTTTTTCAATGTCTGACGCATTAAATGCATCGTGAAAATTGCACTCATCAAAGACAACTCCGATATTCTCCTTGACAGAGGAAATTGTGTTTTCTATTCCAAAGATCTGTATCTGCCCATTATCCCTTTTTAATTCATCAAGTATCAGGTTAATGGTCGTACTCTTTCCGGCTCCGTTTTCGCCAATAAAGCCGACAATTCTGCCTTTCGGAACCTGGAATGAAACATGGTCTAATAAAAAGTTGTCAAACTGTTTGCATAAATCGCGTACTAAAATATTGTTTTTTTCCATGTTTTTTTGCCTCCTGATTACTCTTCATAAAACAGCTTCAAAATATTTGTCATTTGTTCATAACTGATTCCATGCGCCCTGCCGATTTCCGCAGCCTTTTGTAATAGTTCCTCTGCCACACGCAGCTGTTCTTCCTGGATAAACTCCCTGTTTTGGGCCGCAACAAAACTCCCTTTTCCGGATACAGTCTCTATAAACCCGTCACGGGTCAAATCCTCATAAGCCCTTTGGACAGTAATAACGCTGATATGCAGGTCTTTCGCCAATGCCCTCATAGACGGAAGCGCTTCACCGGCAGATAAGGTTCCGCTCATAATCAAATTCTTGACCTGCATACATATTTGCTCATAAATAGGCTTATCACTGCTATTGCTTATGATGATTTCCATTTTCTCACCTCTTTGCGTACCGTTTGTTATATGCGTACTCGTTCGATAAGTACACTATACACAATTTTAATACAGTTGTCAATAGAATCTTTATAATAAGAATGTATCCAAGCAGATTATAGAAAAGTTTACTTTTCCTGTCTGGAAATTTAAGGAAATTTTGTATATTATGAGTAAGTAGAGAGAAGATAGAGAGTGGACGTATAACTTGTAAAAAGTCTATTTTCATGATATGATATCTGCATTGGAAGAAGCATATCATGTTAAGGATGCAACACAGGACGGGGGTGAATCCTTTGGGGCTGAAAGATACAGTGACAGCAAAATATATGGGGCAGAATGAGATCTTTGCGGATGTGTTTAATTACTTTATATATAATGGGGAACAGGTCATAGACCCAGACAGCCTGGAAGAGCTGGATACCCTGGAAGTAGATGTACCCTATGGCGGGGAGGACGGTGCGCAGCAGCCGGTACAGAGGACAAGGGATGTAATAAAGTCATTGGTCGCAATGATGGACAGCCGTACGGCATATTTAGTTTTGGCAGTGGAGAACCAGTCAAATATTCATAATGCGATGCCTGTAAAGAACATGGTATATGATGCCCTTCAGTATGCGAAGCAAGTGTCCAATGCGGCAGCTTCCCATAAGCGGTCAGGTGATTATCAAGGGACAGGCAGTGACGAGTACCTGTCCGGGTTCATGAAACAGGACCGACTGTTGCCTGTAGTGACCCTGGTAGTATATTTTGACTCCAAAGAATGGGACAGGCCGCTGTCAATCCATGAAATGTTTGGAGAGCAGGATGCGAGGGTTCTGGCACTGGTGCCGGACTATAAAATTAATCTGATAGCCCCGGTCTCCATAAGTGATGGTGATTTTGACAGGTTCAGGACATCATTGAAGGAAGTTCTTTCATTTATCAAATATTCGCAGGATGCAGACAGGCTTGAGGAGATTCTGAAAGCGGATGAAGGATTCCGCCATTTGGGAAGAACGGAAGTGGATGTATTAAATGCCTGCGTAGGTGCAAAACTGACTATGGAAAAAGGCAAGGGGGCGATGGATGTGTGCCAGGCAATAGAGGAAATGAACCAGAATGCATCTGAGAAGGAGAGAATTTCAACTTTGCTGAAAAGCATTGAAAAACTTATGGAAAAGGCAGGATGGTCAGCAGAGCATTCCATGGATGTGCTGGATGTTTCTGAGAGGGACAGAAAGGAGCTTAAGCTGCTTATAAGGTAGATGTGTTTTTTGGTATAGTAGTGCATCACGGATGTTCAAATGGAGCCGATTCATGTGCCTTGGTACATAAATTGGCTCTTTTTTGTATTACTTGTATGAATCATGCGGAATAAATACTATATATTGTATAGATAAACCTTTCACGTCTGAAAATGGCAATACATACGGAACTTTTTTTATCAGCGGCAACATTGCTAATATCGGCGAACGCGATGGCGTACCATCTTATGAAGTGTCTGATGGCAGTCTGGCTCTTTTCTATAATTATGGAGATGTCATACTTAATGCTGATATTGACTCCTGGCATCTTGTTGAAGACAATAGCAAAAAGGTAGCCGATATTACTCTCAGTTCTGATATTATGAAAGGCACAATCATTCTCCAGACATCTAAAGATCGGAAAACATGGGTAGATGTCAACGCCATTACTAACGCATTTAGTGACACACCCGTTCGAACAAGTTCTATCTATTCCACATCTGACGTTCAATTAATAAACGGCTGTTTTTATCGTGTGATTGTTGTTTACGAACTTCGAATTAGAACAGAAGAAAGTAATTTTTTGTTCATTAACACCAATAAATATGATTACAAGAAATGTGCCGAAGTTTATGAATTTTATGCTTATATAGATACCGGCGAAATGGATGCAATTGACCCCAATCAAACCTACAATCTTGGCTCAAGAGTACGCGTTGCAGATTTTGATGGTTACTTCGGCAGCGAAACGATTGACAAAAAAGATGTCCACTATGGATGGGAACTGGGACACTTTTTTTGTAAGCGGTTATACCGATGCAGTCGCAAATACCAACGGCGAAATGGTGTTTCTTAAGAATGTCGGGGATAAGGTCACTTTGTGGTTCAAACTGAACGAGAATATTAACGCATTGAGGGGAAATGAAAAGTTATCTATTACCGCAGATACTGAAGGTTACGATCAATATTTTGAAACCCCTAGAATGAACTTTGGCCGAGGCGTTCTAATCATCCGCTAAGTTGATTGATAAAATTGGACATTATCGTATTTTCTTCAAGTTCTCTGTTAGAAATGGTAACTGCATGGTTTATCCTTTTGACATTGTTACTGGTAATGAACTGACGAACAGTTCTATGACCGAGAATGGGTTTCGGCTTGACTTGGCTATGTCCCGTTATTTGAAGGTCAATATCAAACGTGAAGTTTTGAAAGACAGTGCGGACGGCCTCGTAGAGGACACACGATTTAATGGCCCTGCTAAAGATGGTGCAAAATATACTGATGACGGTATTTATACGATTACGGTGCAAAATGAATACACCAATCAACTTACGGTTAAGAAGATTTATGTCGGTACGAACAGCGTCCTTCAGGCTTACATGACGACAGGACTTTCTATTCCTGAAATTAATGCATTGCTTGCGCAAGGCGCTACAATATCCGACGATGGGACTATCCAACTTGCCAGTACCACACCTTCTGCCGACTCCTCCGGCGAAGAGGAGTCCCCCGTGACTGTTCCTGAACAGCCCACCATAAACGAATCCGAGACACAACAATTCGAAGATGAGACGAATACGGAATTCCTTGGTTTAGCAATTTCCATCGCAGGTATTTGCATTGCTGCTCTTGGAATAGTTATATTTATTAGAATTAAAAAACGAAAAACATCCGTCCCCACTAACCGCACAAAAAAGGAGGAGTAATGAATCAATGAAGCGTATAATTGCCCTTTTTCTCTGTGTAGTAATGATTTGCACAGGCTGCTCACAGTCTCAGCCGCAAGCAGCAAATTCTGACATCGAGCCAGACAACACACTTTCCTCCGAGACAATTGAAACAGCAGTATGGGAAAAAGAAGAACTTCATTATGATACCTTGGATGATGCTCTTTTTCTAGCATACATTGAAGATTTGATATATGCGGAAACTATCAATGCGCTTGACAGCGAGGAATATTTTGTTGAGAGCGTAAGCGCTACCTACATATCGAAAGAATACCTTGAAGAAGTCGCCTTTAACACACAATCCAATATCTATTTCGGGTACACCCTGGATGAACTGAACGCATTATTTCAAGACACAAGATATATCTTCACTTTAGACGAAAGCGGGATCACCACCGTTCAGGAACTTCAAGAAATAGAAGATACCACCACTGAGACTATACTTAAAAATGTTGCCATCGGTGCGGGGGTCATTCTTATTTGTGTTACGGTCTCCGTCGTTTCAGGAGGAGTTGGTGCGCCAGCGGTGAGTGTAATCTTTGCAGCTGCTGCAACATCCGCGGGAACTATGGCTCTTTCCTCCGCTGCATTTGGCGGTATCTCTGCCGGCATTGTCCGGGGAATTCAAACAGGAGATTTCAACGAAGCCATTAAAGCCGCCTCTCTTGCCGGGAGTGAAGGTTTCAAATGGGGCGCAATTAGTGGTGCTGTTTATGGTGGTACAAAGGAAGCATTCTCGCTTAAAACAGCTACTAAGAGCGGATTAACGATGAATGAGGCTGCAACGATTCAGAAAGACTCCAAATGGTCATCAGATGTAATAAAGAATATTCATTCCATAGATGAATATAACATTTATAAAGACCTGATTCCAACTAAACTTCCTGATGGCAGACTTGTGCTCATAAGAGAAATTGATTGGACAATTACCGATGCTTATGGAAGAACAAATATACAGAGAGTTGCTGCAAATCTCGCACCTGTTGATGCAACAGGAACTCCTTTTGAGTTACATCATATAGGGCAAAGAGCAGATTCACCATTAGCAATTTTATCTTGGAGTGAGCATCACTCATCTGGAAATTATAGTATCCTGCACTATGCAGAGCAAGGTAAAGATATTTCAGATGCTGCATGGAATAAGCAAAAACAAGAAATCTGGAAAGCTATTCTGAAGATGGCACTGGGAACATAGCTGCTCCCAAACAACAATATCATAACTCCGAAAACAGTTCTGGATAGAAGATTAAGTCGCCCCACCTGTAAAACAGGTGGGGCGATCCAGTAATAAAACTTCTCGTCGATTAAACTTACCGTCCCCCGCAAGCCGCCTTACAACTCCGCCATCTTAACAGGTCTGTGCTCTTCCACAGATTTTTTTGCGGCCAGGCCGATCTTTACCGCCTGCATACCCGCATGAATGCCCACCGGCACCTCCCCGTCATTCTCGCAGGCGTCCACAAACTGCCTCATCTCCTCCGAGAAAGACTCCATGTACCGCTCCAGGAAGAAGAACAGGGGTTTCTCTCCCGTCACGCCGTTTGCATCCGAGATCACCGCGGAGGACAGGGTATCGTTTGCGGTGGCCACCATCCCCTTGGAACCAAACAGTTCCGCGCGCTGATCGTAACCGTAGGCCGCACGTCTGGAGTTGTCGATCACCGCCAGCGCTCCGTTTGTCATCTTCATGGTAATGATGGCAGTGTCCACATCCCCCTGCTCGCCGATTGCGGGATCCACCAGAACGGCGGACTGCACATAGATTTCCTCCACGTCGCTGTTCGTCAGAAAACATGCCATATCAAAATCATGAATGGTCATATCCAGGAACATGCCGCCGGAAACCTTGATATATGCGGGATTAGGCGGCTCCGGATCTCTGGACGTAATTTTCAGCACATGCGCCTCTCCGATCCTGCCCTCGTCATACGCCTTTCTAACCGCCGCAAAGTTGTGGTCGAACCTGCGGTTAAAGCCCACCTGGAACTTACAGCCGGGATGGGCTGTCAGAGCCTCCTCCACCGCCTTGATCTTATCCAGAGCGTGGTCCACGGGTTTCTCACAGAACACATGCTTACCCGCCTGAATGGCCTCAATGGAAATAGCGGCGTGGGTATCCGTGGACGAGCACACCAGTACCGCGTCGATCTCCGGATCTGCCAGGATCTGTCTGTAATCCTTATAAACCTCCGTCACGCCCATTCCCCTGACAAATCTTTCCGTCTCCTCGTTCATAAAAGGATCTGCCACCGCTTTCACCTGTGCATTTTTTACCCGGTATGTGATGGACTGCAAATGTACCTTTCCGATGCGCCCCGCACCGATAATGCCGATTTTAATCATCTCTCTCATCCTTTCTTTTTCACTGTGCGCAGAACTTACAGCCCCGCTTTTTCCGCTATGTATTTTCTCGCCTTGATGGCGTACTCCAGAGGATTTGCCACCGCCGGATCCTGCTCCGCCTCCACCAGCACATATCCCTCGTAGGCGCTTTCCGCCAGCACTTCAAAAATCGGTGCAAAGTCTATGCTTCCGTCTCCCGGCACAGTAAATGTCCCCATGCGCACGCCCTGCAGGAAACTCAAGTTTTCCTCTTTCACTTTCCTGACCACATCGGGCCGGATATCTTTCAGATGCACATGCCGGATCCTGCCCGCATATTTTTTCAGCACCGCCATATAATCCTCGCCGCAGTACGCCAGATGACCGCTGTCAAACAAAAGTCCCACCAGTTCCGGATCCGTGTTCTCCATCATCCGGTCGATTTCAGCCGCCGTCTGCACCACTGTCCCCATGTGGTGATGAAAAGTCAGCGCAATCCCCATATCCGCGGCCACGCGCCCCAGTCTGTTCAAACCCGTGCAGAGCAGTTCCCATTCCGCATCGTTCATCACATATTTATCCCGGAAGATGGACTTATCCGTGCCCTGTATGGAATGTCCCTGCTCCGAGACGCCCACAACCTTAGCTCCCATCTCCTTTAAAAAGGTGATATGCTCTATAAAGCCCTTTTCCGTCTCCTCATAGGGAGCCGTCGTCAGAAACGTGGAATACCAGGCGTTGCAGATCTGCATTCCCCGAAGCTGCAGGGCCTTTTTCAGCACCGCCGTATCCCTGGGATATTTGTTTCCCACCTCACACCCGGTAAAGCCTGCCAGAGCCATCTCCGAGACGCACTGCTCAAAGGTGTTTTCCGCTCCCAGATCAGGCATGTCGTCGTTGGTCCATGCAATAGGGGCGATCCCAAGACGCACTTTTTCTTTGTTTAACATCAGTATTTCCTCGCTTTCTTCAGATTTTCTTCTTTTCCCGCATAAGCGTCGCGCACCGCTTCATTCCGGGAAGTGCTTGCCACGCCCACATGCCACCATGCGCCGTATCCGTCGGTCATGGTCTTGGGCAGTACCTTGATATCGATCAGAGTGGATACGTCCTGCTGCAGGCTGTCTTTCAGAGCCGCTTCCAGTTCCTCCATATTCGCAGCACGGTAAGTCTTTACGCCATAGCCCGCCGCGCATGCCGCAAAATCTATAGGAATCAGGTCGCCCAGAAGCTGCCCCGCCTCATCCCTGAAGCGGAACTCCGTCGCCAGATTGCCGATGCCGTTGGACATTTCCAGATTGTTGATGCATCCGAATCCGCTGTTGTCAAACAGCAGCACATTGATCTTTTTATGCTCCTGCAGGGAAGTGACCAGTTCGGAGTGCAGCATCAGATAACTGCCGTCCCCGCACATGGCGTATACCTCCCGCTTCGGCGCCGCCAGTTTGGAGCCAAGCGCTCCCGCGATCTCGTAGCCCATGCAGGAATATCCGTATTCCATATTGTAGGAATACCGGCTGTCGGAAGTCCACATTCTCTGCAGATCTCCCGGCAGGGAGCCCGCCGCGCCCACACAGACGGCATCCGCCGGTATCATTTCCCGCACCTTTGCCACCACAGCCGTCTGGGTCAGGGTGCTTCCCGTCATCTCGCGAAACTCCGGGATCGTCCTGGGATCTCCCGCGCCGATCAGCGGTTTAAAATCCTCTCCCCAGGAGTAGGAGGATAAAAATTTCATCTCCTCCTCCCACGCTTTTCTGGCCTCCTCTATCTCATTCTGCCAGCCGGAGCGGTAGTTCTTTGCCTGCAGAAGTTCCGTCAGGGCTTCTATGGCAAGTTTTGCGTCCGCCACCACTTTTACCGCCCCCAGCTTATAGGCGTCAAAGCGTGAGGTATTCACGGTCACGATCCTTGCATCCTGCCGGAACAGAGATTTGGACGCCGTGGTAAAATCGGAAAATCTGGTGCCGATACCCAGCACCACATCCGCTTCTTTTGCGATATCGTTTCCGGCGCTGTTTCCCGTAACGCCCAGGCCCCCCAGATTGCAGGAATGGGAGGACAGGCAGGCCGTCTTGCCGCTCTGGGTCTCCGCAAAGGGAATGTGAAAACGCTCACAGAATTTCTCCAGCGCCTCCCCCGCCTCCGAGTAACGCACGCCGCCTCCGCAGATCACCAGGGGCCTTTTTGCCTCCAGAAGCGCCGAAACCGCGTCCTCCAGTTCCTCCGCCGCAGGCACAATACGCGTGATCCGGTGCACTCTCTTTGTAAAAAACTCCTCAGGGAAATCATAACTCTCCCCCTCCACATCCTGGGGAAGGCTGATGCAGACCGCCCCCGTCTCCGCCGTGTCCGTCAGCACCCGCATGGCGTTTATCATGGCGGACATCAGCTGCTCCGGCCTGGCGATCCTGTCCCAGTACCGGCACACCGCCCGGTAGGCGTCGTTGGTGGTGACCGCCAGCGAGTTTACCTGTTCAAACTGCTGCAGCACCGGGTCCGGCTGTCTGGTGGAAAAAGCGTCCGCCGGAAACAGAAGCAGCGGCACATGGTTCACCGTGGCGGTAGCCGCCGCCGTGATCATATTGGCGGCGCCGGGGCCGATGGAGGAGGAACACGCCAGAATCCTCCTGCGGTTGTTCTGCTTGGCATAAGCCATGGCGGCATGCGCCATCCCCTGTTCGTTTTTGCCCTGATAAACCCTTAAACTTCCCCTGTCACTGTCCAGCGCCTCTCCCAGTCCGCACACAATACCGTGTCCGAATATGGTGAAAATACCATCCACAAATTTGTTTTCCTGTCCGTCAAAAGACACATACTGGTTATCCAGAAACCGTACCAGCGCCTGTGCCGTCGTCATATATGCCATAATCAATCCTCCTTCATCAGCCAGCTGTGCTCCGGCACATCGATGCGGGTCTTCCTCCAGGGATCCCCGTCCAGATGGCGGATCAGCCACGCATAATACATATGGTATCCCGGTGCGGCCGCCTGCTGATGGGCGTTCATGGGCGTGATAGCCAGATATCCCTGATCTCCCACTTTAAAGCACTCCTCACCGTCAAAGCCCACGCCGAATCCCTGCGGCTTGTCAAATTCATAATAGTACAGTTCCGGCTGGGGATGAAAGTGGGGCGGATAGCTGGACCAGCATCCCGGCTTGTGGAACACCTCCCCCATCACCAGATTCGAGTACGGCGCATTGTCATAGTCAAAGACCGTCAGCACTTTTCTGTGCGCCGTTCCGTTCCACTGTGCGCTGCCGAATTCCTGCAGCGTACACATGTCCGGCGTATAGAACACCGTATCAAACTCACGCGGATTGGTGGTCTGCTGGATCAGAAGCCTGCTGCTCTCTCCGGCTGTGATCTCGATTTCCGCACCGCGGCAGCAGTGCAGACAGTAGGGCTTATCCGCAAACACGCTGCGTCTTGCCGCCCTCTCCTCTCTTCCCTCAAAGAGAAACGTCACATTTCCCGCCAGCAGCATCACCGCCGTCTCCTTTTCGGGCGCATGCAGCCGAAGCGTCTCTCCCGCCTCCATCTTCTTTACGCGCACATCCATCAGCATATGGCTGTTTTTGCCGTTTTCCTCACACAGGATCTTCTCCCCCTGCGCATTGTATTCCGGATTCTCATACATCGCCGTTACCTCCGTTTTCACTTACCATCTCGCCGTATTTTTCCTTTTCCTCCCGGATAAACGCCTCCACCTCCGCCAGCGTGGGCATAGCAGCGGAACAGCTGTGGGCGGAGATCAGCATGGATGCCGAGGCGGAGCCGTATTCCAGCGCTTTGGAAACATCGCATCCGTCGATCAAGGCCCGCAGGAATGAAGATGCGTATCCGTCTCCTCCGCCGAAGCCTTTCACGGCGTTTGTGGGGAACGGCTTCACCGAATAGCTTTTTCCGTCGCAGGTGTAAGCGGTGGAACCGTCTTTTCCGTGCTTGATAACCACGATCCTGCAGCCGCAGTCATGCCAGCGCTTTGCGCTCGCCTTATCGTCTGATGTTGTTCCCAAAATGCGCTCCGTCAGGTCAAACTCCTCCCGGGAGCCGATGATCAGATCACTGTCCCGGGCCACCAGGGAATAATAGACGGATATCTCATCCATGTTCTTCCACGTATAGGCGCGGTAGTCTATATCAAAAATCACCACAGTGCCGTTTTTCCTGGCCAGCATCACGGCTTTCAGCGCCGCCTCTCTGGAAGGACTGGCGGCAAGCGCCGTACCCGATATCAGCAGCGCCTTTGCCCGTCTGATATAGTCCTCGTCGATATCCTCCGGGTGAAGCATCAGATCCGCCACTCCGTCGCGGTACATCAAAATCCGGCTCTCTGTAGGGCTTTTGATCTCCGTAAAGGTCAGTCCCAGGTTCTCCCCGCTTACGCACCGGGTGATGCGGCTGGTGTCTATGCCCTCGCGCTCAAAATAGTGGGTCACATAGTCGCCGAACTGATCGTCGGAAACTTTGGCAAAAAAGCCGGTCTTTTTTCCCAGCCTTGCCATGCCCACCGCGATATTGGCGGGAGAGCCCCCCAGATACTTGTTAAAGTTGCCGCTCTCCTCCAGCGGCCGGTTCATATCCACCGGATTAAAATCGATGGCGATCCTTCCCAGCAGGACAAGATCATATTCCCTTGTTTTGTCAAATGAAATATACTGCATACCACTCCTCCATGCCGCCGACAGCCCGCAATTTTCATACATGCGATTTCATCGCATATATTGTGTCGGCACAAATTTGCCGATTGAAAAATCCCAGATTTTTCAATTTATTTTCCTGCTCCACACGGTTAGCCGCCTGACTATATTCTCATCCAACTCACCGTAGGGCATGAGCAGTTCTTCCTCCCGCAGTCCGTCCGGACTTTCCGCCGTAAATTCCCAGGTGGGATCAAAGGCATAGGTCTCACGGATATATGCCTCCACTTTCCGGTTCGTCTCATCATCCGTAAACAGCCTTCCCTCAAACATGGGCATAATGAGAAATCCCGCCGCTCCCGCTTCTTCTCTGCAGGCTCTGTTCCGATCGATGACCAGTTTGAAATATTCCGGCGACGGCATCAGCGCATGCTTGCCCGGCTGTACATACAGCACCGGATGGCGATCCTCAAATTCCAGAACCCCCTCGATCATACTGTTCAGAAATTTCCCGTGAAAACTGCTCTCCACCCCTGTCACCGCACCTTCTGCGTCCAGGTATACAAAAGCATGTTCCAGATCATACAGATGCTGGATATCAAAGTCATAATAAAATGCATATTCAATGGCGGTTCCGCCCTCCGGCGCTTTTATGAACCGCCTGCAGGAGGGGCTTGGCTGCGCCGCGTGATTCGGCGTATCCCGGTAAACCGTATACCCGATCCCCTTCAGCGCAAAGGGCTCCGCCCGGTCATAGCGCAGATGCGGCACACAGGCCCGCACCAGTGTCTCCGTTTCCATTTCTTTTACTCCTTTCGCCGAATATGGATCTCATGGTCAAAAGCCGTATAGTCCGTGAGATACAATGTAGCCGCCCCGGGCGTCTTTGCCTCGCTGTCCTCCTTGCCCTCGGTAAAATGATGCTCCCCGAAGCAGGGTCCGACGCTCAGCACATCTTTGCCGTTTTCCACCTCGATATCGCCCGCTTTCACCACCAGCACCTCACTGCCGGAAAGGGGCATATCCAGATAAGGGCCTGTCAGGAAATTCACGCCGGAAAATGCCAGTTCCACCCTCCACGGCGCGCCCTCCACGCCGGAAGTCTTTACCCGGATATCCACGCCCTCCGGCGCTTCCTTTACCCATACGTCGATCTGAATATCCGGCCCTGTCTTTTTCGGCCGGGCAGCATTGTCCATCTTCCACCAGTCGCTTGTATCCGGCGCCTGCTCGAAAGGCAGATAGTACCATCCCCGCATCACCTGCCGCAGATGATATTCCCCGTCCCCAAGGCGCTCGATCTCCTCCCCTTTAAAGGCTCTGTGCTCGCAGAAGCTGCCGCACACTTTCACCTCCAGCTTCATGGTGCCGTTGTGGAGATAGAAAAAGTTGGATTTTCCTTTCATCACTGTGTAAGTGTATTTCCCGCTGCGGCATCTGGCAATACCGGACTCCCGGTAAAACACATGATAATCCTCCGGCTGATACCGCTCCTCAAATTCAAAAGTTCTGCACTTCGGATCCAGCATGAACCAGATCAGGAAATCCGGCGAGGTAATATGCTTTTCCTCCACAATATCAAAGATCGTGTTGCACATCCCCAGAAACTCGGGGATCTGATATTTCATGCCCATCCACAGATACTCCATATAGTAATCTTTGGGATAGATCAGCAGATCCTTGTCAAACCGGGTGGAATTTGCGGTAAAAATACTGCCGTCCGGCTCTATGTAGGTGAGCATCATTTTCAGATTGCGCACCGCATGCTTCTCATAAGTATCATCCCCCGTGGCGCGGGACAGCATGATCATGGCGTCGTTGTTGACCCGGTTATAGTTGCCCGCCGATTTTTCCGAAAATTCGCCGTCCTCGTTGCAGTCGATGCCCTCTTTCAGATATTCCTGCGCTGCCGCCGCCATCCGCTCATCGTCAAACAGTCTGCTGCAGGTCATCAGCACGGAAGCAATGGCCCATCTGTGATTGGGTGTGTGGAAACCGCCCTCCAGCATTCCTCTTGCTCCGCTCTCCACGATCTCGCCCACAGCCTGAAAGACAGCGCTTTCCTTTTCGTCTTTCTCCTCTTTTTTCGCCAGATATTCGTATACCGGCAGCAGTTTCTTGATGCAGAACGCCGTATCCGGGGCAGAGAAAAAGTTGCATGTGATATAGTCAAACAGGCCGCTTTCATGCTGCACGCTCCGTATATAGGAGAGTCCCAGCATAATGCTGTCAAAAATCTTCTCATCATGATAAAATACTGCATCCGGGCAGCAGTAAGCCGCCGTCATGGACGCCACTCTGTAGATGGCGTATTTGGCCTGTACGATCCCCGTGTCATCCCGGAACCCTCCGTAACGGGGATTATCGGGATCCGTGATCTGCCGCCGCAGGGATATACGCACCCTGTTTTCTGTGTCTTTTACAATCTTCCTGTAATGTTTCTCCATTCTTACACCTCCCTGCCCATTAT
>JAAVAG010000156.1 GCA_014804185.1 Lachnospiraceae bacterium | reverse complement strand
GGTTGCGGCTGTTCAGGTTCCGGTTACTTTTTTGGTTCTGGGTGTTCTTGGCAACAAATTGGCCATTGTCTCCAGAAGAACCGGTTCCGTGACTATAGCCGGATATTTAAAAGTTCGATATAACAGCGATATCCTGGTTATTGTCACCAGTCTGTTGATGATTGCTTTTTTTATCGCACAGATGATCAGCCAGTTTACCGGAGGAGCCACATTGATTTCTTCCATAACCGGATTATCCTACACGAACTCTCTGTTGATTTTTGGGGCAATTGTCATTGCATACACTGCTTTCGGCGGGTTCTCTGCGGTTGCCATTACGGACACGATTCAGGGAATCATTATGTGTATCGGAACATTCCTTTTTCTGTTTTTTGTATTGCGGGCAGGCGGCGGATTATCCGGGATTCATGCCGGTCTTTCGGAAAATCTGCCAGGTACATACGATAATTTATTTGCCGTATATACTCCCGGCAGTCTCTTAAGCTTCTGGATACTGGTGGGATTCGGAACCCTGGGACTTCCACAAACCGCTGTCCGGGCCATGGGATTTAAAAATACAAAAAGCCTCCATTCTGCCATGTGGATTGGTGTGTTAGTCTGTAGTTTCGTTATTGTCGGAATGCATCTGGCCGGAACCTGGGCAGGAGCGCTGGTAGACACTGCGGATCTTCCTACTTCGGACTACTTCATTCCTTACATCATTCAGCAGATCATGCCGGTAGAACTTGCAGGCATCTTTTTGGCCGCACCTATGGCCGCTGTCATGTCCACAGCAGATTCTCTGTTGATTCTGGCATCCGCGGCAATTGTGAAAGATCTCTGGCGAAATTATATAATCAAAGATGATCCTCAGAAAATAGAGTTTTACAATAAGAATGTCAGAAAATTCAGCACTCTGTTTACACTGATTCTGGGAATCATTGTTATGATACTGACCGTCAACCCACCAGATATCATCTTTTTCCTGAACCTCTTTGCCATGGGTGGTATGGAGTGTACTTTTTTCTGGCCCCTGATCGGTGGACTCTTCTGGAAAAAAGGTACGAAATATGCGGCAGTGTGCAGTGCCATCGGGGCCACCGCCACCTATATTTTCTGCTACTATAATGTACAGGTAGCAGGAATCAACGCGGTTGTATGGGGACTTCTTGCCGGAGGCATACTGTATTTTGCCATTGGCTGCCTGACGAAAAAACACGGTTTGGATCAGGAGATTCTTGATAAGTGCTTCTAGCATTTAGCAGTGGTCTGTCGATTAATACCGATTTTTAACTCTTTCACCGAAAATAAGGATACCCCATGGAGTTCCAGTGTTTTGACACATGACACTCCATGGGAATATCCTTATTTTTTACTTTCTTTCACACTACTTTGCTTTATTGTTTTTGAAATACCGGATCGCAGACAATACGAATATCATGCCAATCAGTGGAAATATTGCCGTTACAAGCATTCCTGTCCTGAGTCCAATCTGCTCTGCTGTCTGATGAAGATTTTCGCCGAGTGACCCAGCAAAACGGCTGACTGACACCTGGTCTACCACAATACCCAGAAGCTGCGGTGCGATCGAGGCTCCCAGATCGCCGCTTGCTGCCATCAGTGCATAGGCGGCGACGCCCACGCCGGGTAAATTTTCTTCCATCATAATCAGAGTACCCGGCCAGAGCATGGCAGTGAAGAGTCCGGTCAAAATACAGGCGATAAAAGCAAAAATAATATTGGAAGAAAGCCCTGCGACGAGATAACAGACCGTTGCTCCTGTCATTCCTGCAAGAAGTATTCTCATAATATTTTTACCGTATTTTGCATAGTAAATTCTCACTGTTCCGAGAAGAATGGCAAATACGGCCATCCCCAGTATATCCCCGACCGTTTTGTTAATCTGAAGGGCTTTTTCCATATAGCTTGAAATCCAGCTTGACATAGCGTTTTCTGCGCAGCTTCCGAAGAAAATGCAGCCTGCACAGAGTGCCAGAGCAAGTATTTTCCGTGTTGCTTTTTTAACGGTCTCATTTTCTTCTGATACATTCATATCGGGAATTGTGGATTTTGCAAACATGACGGATGCGGTTATCGGTAAAAGAGCCCAGAATATTGTGAGATACATCCAGTTTTCGCGTCCAAATATTTTAAGGAAAATCGTACTGATCACAACAACGGTAAACACGCCAAACGCATAGAGAGAGTGAAGCAAACTCATATCCTTTTGAGGATTTTCTGAAGGAATAGCGGCAATCACAGGGCTGAGGAGTACCTCGGACAAACCTGCGGAAAGAGAAAATAATACCGTACCGATCAGGAGACCCGCATAAGCATATTGAGGCAGCAATGCAGGTACAATGGCATAAATAAACAGACCCAGAGAGGTTATCAGCGGCATCACAATCACAATTTTTTTAACGTTAAAATGTTTTGAGAAAGCCGTGAAGATCAGATCAATCAAAAGCTGGGTACAAAAATTGATCAGCACAAGCGTTCCTAACAGCGTATAGGAAATATCATACATATTCTGAAGCGTCGCAAACAGAAGAGGCGGCAGGCTGAAAACGGATGACATTGTAAAATACGCGGTATAACAGGCAAGTTTTGTCAATTTAAATTTTTGTGTATTCATGAGTACGATCCTCTTTCATATGATTTCCAGAGTATTATAGGGGATTCTTTTTTATAGAGCAAGGTATATTTTCATGACTTGGATTATTTAAATGACATTTGCAATATTTTGTAGTAAACTGATTTTGGAAAAGGTTATTATTTATACTTTTAGATTTTATGGATTGGTAACGTTTTTCAGAAATGGAAGATATATTTTAGGGTGCAAATTTGGGGAATAATGAAAAACATGAGATTATTCAAAAATATTTGGAAAAAACAAACAAGACAATCACAAGTATATACAGAAGTCACGGGTAAATGTATAGAATTGCTGCAATGGGAAAATTTTGTAGATCAGTTGCGTCGCACAGATCATTATATTTCACGTAAAGAATATATGTCTGTTGTGAACAAATATTCTGAAGTAATGAATTTTTTTAAATCTTTGGATGAAAATGATCTTTTGACAGAATACTGTGGAAAAAATGGATTTACTGCTGAAAAGGCCAAAGAAATATATTTAACTTGTCCGTACATATATAAATTCTCAGGAAGTAATTGATATCGCGGGTAATTTTATTCAAAAAAATACAACGCAAATACAAAAATCTTTGATATCTCCAAAACATATTGAAGATCCTGTTATTATTTATACATATGACGGCAGTTCAAAATATGATAAACTTGATAGGCGCAGTGGAGCAAATTATGCTATTGCATACGCTGTTCAGACTGCATTAGATCAGATTATAATATATGATAATGAAACAGGTAAAAATACATTTCAGTCAAAGATTCTTTTACTTGGGAGATTTGGATTTGATGGGGATCGTCTGGCGAGAACAGGGATTTTTGAATATGTAAATAAAGGTTCGAAAGTTAGATCAGTAAAATATCCTAAACTTGATATTACATTTATGACAGCACATGCGTCAAAAGGGCTTGGATATGATAATGTAATTGTTATAAATGGCAAGAATGAAACATATGGATTTCCATCCAAAATAGAAGATAATCCTGTACTTTCATTAGTGGTGAAAGAGGATAAATCAATGCAGTACGCAGAGGAGAGAAGACTCTTTTATGTTGCCATGACACGCACCAAAAACAGAGTATATTTTATTGCCCCTGAAAAAAATCCGTCAGAATTTTTACTGGAAATAAAGCGGGAATATAAAAATGTTTGTCTGCGTGGAAAATGGTCAGAAGAAAATATAATGATACAGAATAGAAAAAAGTGTCCAATCTGCGGATTTCCTCTTCAATTGAAATATAAAACATCCTATGGTCTGAGACTGTATATATGTACGAATGAACCAGAAATATGCAGTTTTATGACCAATGATATAGCCGGGAAAAAAATATCTATTATGAAATGCCCAGATTGTCAGGATGGATACCTAATTGTGAAACATACTGAAAATGGAGGTTATTTTTTAGGATGTTCGAATTATTTGGATAACAGAAAAGGATGTAACACTACAATTTCCATGCGTCAATACTATAAAAAGATGGGATATGAATGGCCGGATCAGGATAAATCAGAGTCGACGGATGATAATGTTTCTGTAAAATATATAGCCTCCTCAAAAAAGGAAGAAAGTGTAGAAATAGAGAAAAGGAAAAATTGGGAGGAAGTAATTTTATTAAAAAATAATTCTGACAGTTCTTCCGTGGATCGTTATCCGGAATATAAGGGACATAATATTTTTAAAATTGTCGAAACTGTATTGCATGCGCTGGTACATATAAGTGATAAATATTATTTTGGGGTTTCCATACTGGCGGATGTTTTGAGGGGAAAAACATCAGATAAAGTGAAAAAGCACAAATTGAATCTGGTGAATGAGTATGGATCATTATATTTTTTCAGCAGAGAAGAGGTGCTCGCCGTTATTTACTGGTTGATAGAAAAAAAATATATATTGCAGGATAAGGATAAAGGAAGATATCCGGTGTTGCATATAACAAATATGGGACTTACATACAAGGAACATTTAACACCAGGTAATATCAAAACCTTAGTAAAAGATTTAAATTCGGATAAAAAACTTTGGAGGGAAAATAACCATGGCAAAACTGACACTGAAAATAGTGGATAAAGATAAGCAGATCATCTGTGAAAGAACAGGAGAAGATTTTGTAGATCTGGTTTACATGCATGAATATCAGGAGGGAGACTGTATTCTAGTAGAGACAGACACCAGGAAAATCCACTTAAATCTGCAGGTGGATGATGCACTGGGTGCGGCGTTTGTGTATCTTACAGATAATTTGGAATACAGAATTCCATTTGGGGAAAAGAGAATCTGTCATTCCCCGAAAGCTTTTTACGGCAGCAGGCATTATCTCTATGTTGAGAAAACTCCGGAATATCATGTGCAGATGTATCGCAATCTGGCATTGAATCCGGCGGATCAGCACAGGAATACTTTCTGTTATCCTCATGCTTCAGCTAACGTGGAGACAAGGGGAGAATCAGTGTTTGCTGCTAAGAATGCCATAGATGGTGTGCGTGCAAATCTTTCACATGGGGAGTGGCCTTATGAGTCATGGGGAATAAACAGGCAGAAAGATGCAGCTATCAGAATTGATTTTGGAAGAATGATCAGAACGGACAGAGTTGTTTTGTACACCCGTGCCGATTTTCCGCATGACAGCTGGTGGACCCGTGTGACGCTGCATTTTTCGGACGGAAGTGATATAGATTGGAACCTGAAAAAGAGCAGCCTGCCACATGTGCTGGAATTTCCGGCTAAGGAGATCACATGGATATCTATGGATCAGCTGATTAAGGCAGACGATCCATCGCCTTTCCCGGCACTCAGTCAAATAGAAGTGTATGGAACTGTAGTAGATTGTTAATCACAACGAAAAAAATTGAAATGTGACCAATGGCATATAGCCTTACAATGGGCTGTATGCCTTTTTTAAGTATTTTATTTATTCAGACGAAAGAAAAATATTAAATAAAATGTCAAAAAATAAAACTTTTATGAGAACATTATACCACAATGTGGTACAATGTTCCTATATAATTTAGAATTATTGACAAAATTATTGCAAAAAGTTATTGTAATGGAAAGGAGCAGAGCATGAAACATGTATTGATGAGATTACAGGAGTATGAGAAACAGGCCAGCGCAACGGAAAAGAATGTAATTGCATATTTTCTGGAAAAGACAGAAGAGACCGGATAACTGAGTATTCATGAAATAGCGGAAAAGACATATTCTTCTCCGTCCACTATTATCCGACTCTGTAAAAAGGTTGGATTCAGTGGGTATAAAGATTTTAGAAAATCACTCCTTTATGAAACGGCTGTCCGCAAAGAATCCGCAATGAAGCATATGGAGGAAATACGGCAGGAGGACAGTCTTGAGGAAATTGTAAACAAAGTCACTGTCAAAAATATCATGTCTCTGGAAAATACGCAGAAACTGGTGGATCTGGATGTGCTTAAGAGGAGCGTGGATCTGCTGGTGGAGGCGCAGAGTATTCATTTGTTTGGGCTGGGAGCAAGCCTGGTGGTTGCTCAGGATGCATATTTGAAATTTCTCAGAATTTATAAACCGTGTTTTATGGGTCCTGATCTTCACGCCCAGTATCTGCAGGCAATGAATGCAAGAAAAGGAAGCGTAGCGATTATCCTGAGTTATTCAGGAAGAACGCAGGAGATGATCCGCTGTGCGGAAGAACTGAGCAAAAACGGAGTTCCCATTATATTGATATCTAAATTTGGAAATTCACCGCTTGCGAAAATGGCAGACTGTAATCTGTGTGTGGCAGCAACAGAGTATATTGTAAGAAGCGGAGCCATGTCGTCCCGTATCTCTCAGTTGAATATGATAGATATTCTGTATACTGCATATATTAACCGGGATTTTGAAAATAATATGATACGTCTGCAGAGAACACATATCAAAAAACAGGAATAATATTGTTGGTCTGCTTCTGCAGACAGAGGGGAGAAGAAATGGGAGACTGCTATTCGGGAATGGAAACTGAAAAATTGAATCCTCTGACACAGAATATTGATCTTTGCAGTGTACAGGAAATTGTCACTATGATTAATCGGGAGGACGCAAAAGTTGCGGACGCGGTAAAAGAGGCCATCCCACAGATCAGCGAAGCGGTGGAAAGGATATATAAAGCGCTGAAAGGCGGCGGACATTTGTTGTATATGGGGGCAGGTACATCGGGAAGACTGGGAGTATTGGATGCCTCGGAATGTATGCCGACTTTCGGAGTGGAGAAAGATCTTGTACAGGGATGCATTGCCGGAGGAGATGTGGCGCTTCGTTTCCCTATCGAAGGCTGTGAAGACGATGCGGAACTTGGCAAAAAACAGATAGAAATATTTGAGATCGGGGAAAAGGACGTTGTGGTAGGAATCAGTGCCAGCGGCAGAGCCCCTTTCGTGATCGGAGCAATGGAGAGGGCGAGAGAAGTAGGCGCTCAGACTGTCGCGGTGGTAAACAATCCGGAAAGCAAAATCAAAGAATATGTGGATGTGTGTATCGAAGCGGTTACAGGACCTGAGGTAATCAGCGGTTCCACAAGGATGAAAGCCGGAACCGCGCAGAAGATGATTCTGAATATGCTTTCCACAGCTACCATGATAAAACTTGGAAAAGTATACGGCAACCTGATGGTTGATCTGAAAGCGTCCAATAAAAAGCTGGAGGACAGGGCAGAGAGAATATTCTGCAAAGCGACGGGAAAATCAAGAGAGGTAGCGAATCGATATTTGAAAGATTCCGGTATGAACAGCAAAGTCGCCATATTGATGTGTCTTTCTGATCTTAACAGGAAAGAAGCGGAGGATATGCTGGAACAAAGCGACGGTTTTCTGAGAGTCGCTCTGGGTAAAACAAAGGAGGTTTGAATGAAGAAAGGGAGTAAAACTTCTCAAAAGAGCCTTTGGAAGAGAATATGGAGAGCAAAATACATATATCTTATGATTTTGCCCGTAATTGTATGGTTTATCCTGTTTCAGTACTGGCCTATGACATGGCTTTCCATTTCCTTTTTTGACTATGACTTATACCGTGGATTTTCCGGAAGCGAGTTTGTATTTTTTGATAATTTCATAAAATTCTTTACCGGACTGGATTTCTGGAGACTGATCAGGAATGTCCTGCTGATGAACTTGTATGCTCTGGCAGTAGGATTTCCGATGCCCATTATATTTGCCCTGTTTCTGAACGAATTCAGGACAAGAAAAGTAAAAAAGGTCGTTCAGACGGTAAGTTTTCTGCCACATTTCATATCCATGGTGGCGTTTGTAACGATTGTAACCGAATTCCTTTCCCCATCCACGGGAGTTCTGGCCGAAATATTCCGTTTCTTTGGAAAGGAACCTGTTTTCTTCCTGGGAAAAGCAAAGTATTTCAGAACCATTATGGTATTTTCCGGCGTGTGGCAGGAAATGGGCTACAGCGCAATCATCTATCTTTCGGCGCTGACGGCCATCGACGTCAATCTGTACGAGGCAGCCATGGCGGATGGGGCCAACAGATGGAAACGGCTGATCCATATAACTCTTCCGGGCATTATGCCTACCATAATCGTTATGTTTATCCTGAGGGTGGGATCTTTGATCAATGCGAACTTTGAAAAGATTTATCTGTTCCAGAACTCCATGAACCTGGAGGTATCTGAAGTCATTCAGACCTGGGTATATAAGAGAGGCATGATCAAATATGATTACAGCCTGGCTACCGCCGCAGGACTCTTTAACGGAGCGGTGGCGTTGATTCTGGTGATTATGGCAAACCGGCTCAGCAAGAGATATTCGGATTCTTCCGGAATCTGGTGAGAGGTGGCGTCGGTATGATAACTGTTAAAACTTCACAGGGAGGTTTCATATGCTGCATAAAAAAATGAGCCGCATGGACTATATTGTAGAAGCCATATTGATCCTGATCGGCGTTATCATATGTATCTGTATTTTATATCCGATTTTAAATATTGTGGCGATTTCCCTCAGTGAAGACGGACCGGTGCTGCGCAACGAGGTAAGACTTCTGCCAAAGGGATTTACGCTGAAAGCTTACAAAGAGGTTATCGTGAATAACGGCGTTCTGAGAGCGCTTGGGAATTCCATCTTTATATCGCTTGCAGGATGTGTGCTCAGCGTTATTGCCACTTACTTTGCCGCATACCCGATTGCATGCTGTGAATTTCCCGGAAAAAAGATTTATAACATTTTTGTTTTGATTCCCATGTGGTTTCAGGGAGGTATGATCCCGGCGTATATCTGCGTGCAGAAGCTGGGATTGATAAACAGTTACTGGTCCCTGATCCTGACCGCTCTTATTTCTTCTTATCATGTGTTGATTCTGTCCAGTTTTTTAAAAGGGATTCCAAAAGATCTGCTGGAGTCGGCAAGGATGGACGGCGCAAGTGAATTAAGGGTTATGTTTCAGGTGGTAGCGCCATTGGCCAAGGCTTCTTTTGCCACGATAGCCCTGTGGGTGATCGCAGCGCACTGGAATGCATATTTTGGCCCCCTGCTGTATCTGACAGATTCAAGTAAATATACTCTGCAGCAGGTGTTAAGAGAGATTGTTCTGGAGGCAAATGCCATACAATATGATCTGGGAACGGTGAGACCCGGGCAGCCCAGTATAAATCTGGCGGATCAGATCCGGTATGCAGTACTGGTCGTATCCATGATTCCCATGGTGGCTATTTACCCCTTTGTACAGAAATATTTTGTAAAAGGTGTCACTTTAGGAGCGGTAAAGGGCTAGGTTTTGCAGACAGACAATATACAGAGGAACAGAAAGCCTTCTGCAGGGGCATGGAAACCTCGATAACATATTAACCAAAAGGAGGAAAAAAAATGAAAAAGAAAGCGTACACAAAAATCGTTGCAGCGGCATTGGCGGCAATAATGGCGTTCTCAATGGCGGGCTGCGGGGACAATGACGACGCAAAGGGCAACAACCCTTCAGGAAGCGGATCTGAAAACAATCAGACAGGACAGAATCAGCCGGGGAATGACAATCCGGGAGAGGATACGGGTACTCATGAGTTCAGCTATTTCGGTTCTATCTGGAGTCCCTATCAGGAGAGTACTCCGATTTTTGACGAACTGATGGCGCGCACCGGCATCACCGTGAATTTCGAATGGGCGGCTTCGGATGGAATGGATACACTTCTGGCATCCAAAGTTTCATCCAAGGATCTGCCGGACGTGATCAGCGGAGGAACCGCAGGCCCTACGGCTATCAATGATCTGATCAGCAGAGGACTGATCGTACCGATTACGGATTATCTGGATACGGATCTTTCCAACTATGGGCGTCTGCTTACAGAAGAAGACAGGCTCTTCCTGACCTATCAGGACGACGGAGAAATCTACGGTTTCGGTCTGGTTATGGACGTACCCGGTTCTTTCAGCGCAATGATCCGGACAGACTGGCTGGAGAGAGTCAATATGGATATGCCGGAAACCTGGGATGAGTGGATGGCAGTGTGGAGAGCATTCAAAGAGCAGGATGCAAACGGAAACGGAGATCCCAACGATGAGATTCCTTTCGGATTTGACTATAACTTCATGAAACTTGTAATGGGTATTTTCGGAATGAACAGCAACGGCGAGTTCTCCGTTGTAAACGGCGAGTATATTTATGACCCGGAAAATCCGAATTATGAGACTTATCTGGATGCTATGAGACAGATGTATGAAGAAGGACTGCTGTCTCAGGAAATGATTACGCTGACAGGAACAGACTTCAATACGCTGGGCGCAAGCAACAGGCTTGGCAGCCTGGTGGGATATGCGGAGTACAGCAAGAACTATTCCGTATCCTGCCGTGAACTTGACGAAAATGCATTTTTCCAGAGCGTAGTGCCTATCCAGGGACCGAACGGCGCACAGGCCATACCGTCCAGATCGAAAGTGTCGGCCAGCACTTATATTACGGTTGCGGCAGTGGAAAACGGCCATTTGGACGATATCCTGAAATTCTTCAACTATGTTTACAGTGATGAGGGAATCGAACTGACCAACTATGGTATGGAAGGTGAATATCATGAAGTAGTGGACGGAAAACCTGTCCTGAAGGCTCCCTACAATGAAGGATTCAAAACCGCCAGAGAAATGGGACTGATTCCCTCCACAATACCGTTCTGCTTTACGGATGACGTGTACATGCAGATTCTGACAGGCGGTTTAAGCTATGACGAACTGGAAGATACGGGAAAAACCTTTATGGATGGTCTGACCATCAATGAGCCATATTTCTACACCGAGCCTGCTTTCCTGCAGACAGAGAGTTATGTGGAATGCTTTGACCTGCGTGAACAGCAGGTATCCCTGAGAGACAGATACATCACAGGAGAGATCTCCAAACAGGAATATAATGACGGTTATGAGGCTTTAAAAAATCAGGGTCTGGCACAGATGATCGAAGATACAAAGGCAGCTTATAAGGAAATGACAAAATAATATTTGCATAAGGAATGAAGAGTGGGGCGGGTGGTTTATCCGCCCCATATCAATAGGAAAGGGACAGGGTAAAGATGAAAACAATACTGGGACTGGATCGCTTGGATGAATTTGAATCCGTTTTCAGAGGAAAACGCATCGGCCTGATCACAAACTACTCCGGAGTCAATTCAGAGTGGAAAATGAATGTGGATCTGTTTATGGAGAAAGGTCTGCAGATTGTCAGACTGTTTACTCCGGAGCACGGTATGTTCGGAGAAGGCGCCGGTAAGCCGGTGGACAACGATGTATATCCGGGATATAGAATTCCAATTGTCTCGCTGTTCGGGGATCACGTGAGACCCTTGGACAGTGAGATGGATGGTATCGATATCATGGTATATGATATTCAGGATGTAGGACTTCGATATTACACATATATCTACACCATGACTTACTGCATGGAGGCGGCAGCAGAATGTAATATCCCGTTTGTGGTGCTGGATCGCCCCAATCCTCTGGGAAACAGAATCGTATCCGGAGGAACGATTCTGCCGGAATTTAATTCCTTTATCGGAGACTACGAACTGCCGGTGCGCTATGGTCTGACCTGCGGGGAAGTGGGAAATTATTTTCTGCAGTACAAAGGTCTGAAAATGGATTATCAGGTGATTCCTTTGAAAAATTATACGAGAGATACCTATTTTAGTGATACAGGGCTGCTCTGGAATATTCCGTCCCCGGCTCTGGTAGATTTTGACAGTACAATCTGCTATTCCGGCGGCTGTTTTGCAGGGGCTACCTCCATCAGCGACGGAAGAGGCAGTTCGAAACCGTTCCAGATGTACGGCGCTCCGTATATCAATATGGATCAGCTTTATAAGGAAATGAAAACAGAGGTCAGGGAAGAGAAAGTGATTTTCCGGCAGCGCGCTTTTATGCCTGTGGAAAGAAAATATGTAGGCCAGGTTTGTTTTGGCCTGGAGTTTGCGCCGCTTGATAAGATGCTGGATTTTATTCCGGTAGTGCTGCAGATGATGCGCCAGGTGGCAAGACTTTACCCGGAGCAGTTTACACTGGTTGACGGAGGAGAGGGCGGAAAGCATCTGCATTATGTCACAGGCAGCAGGCGGACGGACGATTATTTATTTGGACGGATTTCTCTGAAGCAGCTGCTGGAAGAATGGGATGCCCAGAGTGCGCAGTTTGAGCGGGAGACAGAGTCTGTCCGGATTTATGTGTGACGGGAGGAGATCAGGATGAGATTATCGACAACAGTAAATTTTTTTATCTATGAAGATGATGGAAGTTATAACGCTTACCGAGAGGATCTTCGGCATTATGCCGCTCTTGGCTATAAAAATCTGGATGCTATTTTCTGTTCCGCGGCGGCTCCGAATTCACCGCTGCGCACGGACAGGTGGGAATATTGGGCTCAGGAGATGCGCCGGGAGGCGGACAGTCTGGGAATCACATTTGTGCAGGCGCATATGCCGTATTATAATTTCTGTCATCCCGTTACGGGCGTGATAGAAGACACGGAGGAAATTGCCAGAAGGTCTATTGTCTGCGCTCAGATCATGGGAGCGAAATGGACGGTATCTCATCCGGCAACAGATTTTGCCGCCAGTATGCAGGAGACATCCAAAAGAAAAAATGTGGAATATTTTTCCAGGCATCTGGAATATGCGGAAAAGTATGGGGTAGGAATTTGTATCGAAAATATGGCGGATTTTCCGGGACAGGGTTATAAACGCAGTTACTGCGCCGAGGCAGAGCAGTTGTGTGATCTGGTGGATACGCTGGCGGAAAAATATAACAATGTGGGCATCTGTTGGGATTTCGGACATGCGAATCTGGTATACAAGGATCAGGTTCCCTGTCTGAAATATATAGGAAACCGTCTGAAAGTGACTCATGTGCATGACAATCGGGGCGAGTATGACGAGCACAGACTTCCCTATCTGGGCAACGTCAATTGGGAAGCGATCATGCCCGCATTAAAGGAGATCGGCTACCAAGGCGATTTCAGTTTTGAAGTAATCAGGATGGGACAACATGTTCCGCAGTACCTGAGGGATTCCCTCTGGATTCACCTGCGCAAGGTAGGGGAGTACCTGATTTCCATGGCCGAGTGACCTGCAACCGGAACTTTACACGTATTTTTTCAAAAGCAACAGCAAATTGATTGCAGTTGCATGCATAAATTGATAAACTCAGACCATCAAATGGAGGCTGCCCTGGCGGCTGAGGAAAGGAAAGGTTATGAGTTTAGGCGAAAATCTACAGTTTTTGAGAAAACAGCAGAATATGACACAGGAACAGCTGGCGGAGGTGCTGAATGTATCGAGACAGTCTGTTTCCAAATGGGAGTCGGACGGCAGCTTTCCGGAGACGGATAAGATCATTCAGATCTGCGACATGTTTCACTGCAGTATGGATACACTGCTGCGGGGCAGCATGGAAGAGGTGTCCGTGGAGGATACGGCAAGGTACGACTCCCATATGAATCATTTCAGCATTATCATGGCGATTGGAATCGGACTTCTGATCTTTGGCATAGCCGCCCAGGGACTGGTGGCTGGCATCGGGGTGCAGGAGGGAATCGCGGACATGATGGTGCTGATTTTTGCGGCGGTGGCAATATTTCTGATTGTCACAGGAGGTATTGAGCACAGCATTTTCTGTGAGAAATATCCCCGTATGAAACAGTTTTACAGTGAGTCGGAAATAGAAAGATTTCATCACAAGTTTCCTTTTCTGGTGGGCGGCGGCGTGACCTTTATCATCATTGCCGTTGTGATTAACACAGGACTGGAAGAAGTGGCGCTCCCAGCAGGTTTTACAGAAGACCTGTATGACGGTATTTTCATGGCGATGGTTGCGGTGGCGGTAGGAACGCTGGTATACGCGGGAATACAAAACTCCAAATATGACATTAAGGCATATAACAGGGAAAATAAAAGAGAAAAAAGCGCAACCAGTAAAAAAATCGGCAAGTGGTGCGCAGTGATCATGCTGTCCGCCACAATTCTGTTCATCATTTCCATCGGTGTGGAAATAGCGGGAGTCAATATAAAGATGGATTCCTGGTGGAAAGTGATTAACTGGAGGCACAGTATCATGGCATGGAGCTGGGTGGTGTTTCCCATAGGAGGCATCCTGTGCGGTATTGTGAGTATCATTTTATCTAAAGAAGATGATACAGAATCATAAATTTCTGTGAAATATGTTCCTTTTTGCCGGGATTGAATAATGCTATAATAAAATTCGTGTCTTTAGGGCGGCACAGATACCAGGGACACAATATTCTGCCCCTGAAATATATTGTAGTATATTTGAGAAAGAAGGAACTGTTCATTATGGAAGCATATGATGTGTTTAAGGATCTTGCGATCATTATCGTATTTGCAAAGTTTTTTGGGATCCTGGCCAGGAAGCTGAAAGCGCCTCAGGTGGTAGGGGAGATTGTGGCGGGCCTGCTGATCGGACCAAGCGTCCTGGGGCTCGTGCAGCAGACGGATTTCCTGATACAGATGGCGGAGATCGGTGTTTTACTCCTGATGTTTTCTGCGGGACTTGGCACAAATCTGAAAGAACTGATGAAGACCGGCCCCATTGCCTGTCTGATCGCCTGTGCAGGCGTATTTATACCCCTGATGTGCGGAAGCCTTTTATATATGGTGTTTTACGGTTTTGCGCCATGGGGTTCGGAGGAATTTTACAAGGCTGTGTTTGTGGGAGTGATCCTGACGGCAACTTCCGTGAGTATTACGGTGGAGACACTGAAAGAAATGGGAAAGCTGAAAGGAAAGGTAGGTACCACAATCTTAAGTGCCGCCATTATCGATGATGTCATCGGCATTATTGTTCTGACATTTGTGATCGGATTTAAAAATCCGGACAGCAATCCGGGCAGGGTAGTACTTAATACGGTTTTGTTTTTTGCGTTTGCGATTGTAGCAGGGTTTGTCATTTATAAGATTTTCAAAAAGATTGATAACAGGTATCCGCATACAAGGCGCATTCCCATTATCGGGCTGGCGCTTTGCCTCTCTTTTGCGTATATAGCGGAGAAATACTTTGGCATAGCGGACATAACAGGAGCTTATGTGGCCGGTATTATCCTCTGTTCCGTGCGGGACTCCAATTATATAGCGGAGAAGATGGATATTAATTCTTACATGTTGTTTGGACCGGTCTTTTTTGCCAGTATCGGATTAAAGACAAATCTGGAAAATACGACGGCAGACCTGCTTATTTTTTCCGCATGCTTTGTACTTGTGGGTCTGATCTCCAAGGTGATCGGATGCGGACTGATGGCAAGGGCATGTGGATTCAGAGGACATGACACGCTGAAGATCGGCGTGGGTATGATGACAAGAGGAGAAGTGGCTCTGATCGTGGCACAGAAAGGCCTGTCCGTAGGATTGCTGACTTCCATGTACTTTACTTCGGTAATTCTGCTCATCATTGTGTCGAGCATATGCACACCTATCATTTTAAAAGTACTCTATGCCAAAGATTCGGATGTCGGTGATCCGGGTAAGGGGAATTTGGAAGACAGAGAAGCGGTATCATAAGATTACAGCGGCGGCCTGAAGTTGGGCCGTCGCTTTAGTCTTTGCTTTCAGAAATTTGGGCGCGGAGCATGACAAGTTCGGAGTACAAGGCAATGCAATCTAAACTATTTCTTTACATTGCTATTTGGTTTGATCGTTTGTTACTTTTCCAAGCTAATTTGTATACAGCCGATATTGCGTTGTGAATGAAATAACGGTATAATTTGGTTATTACCAGTTATTGAAAATGGAGTGATGGAAAATGACTCAGAAAATAAAAAAACACCAACGATCACTGTTAATCATTTTGATTGTGGTCTGCACAGCGATCATCATATTCAGCGGAGTTTGCTATTTTGAGAAGCTGAAGGATAAATTGGAAACCAACATGCTCCAGCATGTTATGGACATGACCCTGCAGCAGGAGCAGTCTTTTGATGACCTCATCTCCAATGACCGGGAACAGCTGCGCAGTTATGCGGTATATTTTTCGCAAAATCCCACCGCCGGACCGCAGGATGCTCTGGATCGGTTGACAATGTTTCAGACCGTAAGTGCAGAGTACATAGTGGTATGCCTTGAAGAGGGCTTGTCCTGCAGCAACACGAGCAGCGATATCATTCAACTGGACGAGGAATCCATGGAAGCATACCGCAGCCTCAATGGCAGTGGTGTGCGCGACAAATTTATTGGAATCTTCGGCAGTGAGCCGAAGTTCAGCTATTATGAGACATTTACCTTTGCCGACGGACATCATGGGGTGATCCTTAAAAGATATGACCGCAACAAGGTCACGGAGGCTTTCAACCTTTCCTTTTACGGCGGTCAGGGCTACGGCTACATTTTGAATCAGGAAGGGGACATTCTGCTGCGTTCTGTTCCGTCTACCTCTGACCGGAGTTATAATAATGTGTTCGATGCTCTTGCCGATACTCACAGTTCGCAGGAGGACATCGCTTCCCTGACAGCGGCAATCGATGCTCGGGAAACAGGCAGTTTTATCTTTACCGGAGATAACGGCAGCTATGTCTATACTTTCACTCCGCTGACAAGCGCGGACGGTTGGTATCTGCTCTCTATTGTGCCGGAGGACGCCGTGCAGAATGAGGCGGATGAGATCCTGCGGGATGCACAAATGACGCTGGGGATCGTTGCTCTGATGCTGATTATAGGCGGCGTGTTTATTTTATTATTTCGACACATTGATAAAGACATTAAGATCAAGGATAAGAAAATAGAATATCAGGCCAGGCTGTTCGATACTTTGACCGATTACATCAGCCGCAATACAGACGACGTCTACATGCTGTTAAATCAGGAAAATGAGGAACCCGAGTATATAAGCGGTAATGCGGAGCGGGTGCTGGGGGTAAAGCCGGAAGATGTCATCAGCTATCTCAAGGCCGCCGATCAAGAGGCGGACTTTGATTCCGCCATGAAGTACGACGCCATGTTCAAGGCTCTGGTCCCCGGCGGAGAATCGGTATCCCGTACCCCCGAGCGGATCGATCCCAGAACCGGAGAACGCAGATACTTTAAGGAAAATGTCGACTGCGTTGATATCCAGGGCCAGAGGAAACGGCTGGTCTACATCTCTGACCGCACCATGGAACGCAAGACGCAGAACTCCCTGACCGAGGCTCTGCATATGGCCAAAGCCGCTAATAATGCAAAAACCTCTTTTCTTAGCAGTATCAGCCATGACATCCGCACCCCCATGAACGCAATCATCGGTTTTCTGGCTCTCATGCGGGATGAGGTAGATAATCCGGACGTAGTTATGAATTACAACAAACGAATCGATGCTGCCAGCCAGCACCTGCTGGGGCTTATCAATGATGTGTTGGATATGAACAAAATCGAGAGCGGCAGCGCCACGCTGAGTATTTCTGAGATGGATCTGGCCGATGTCATCGACGAAATCAATGTCATCATCCGTCCTCAGACCAAGGCGAAGAGCCAGACCTTTGAAATTGTTGTCACCCACATGGCTTTCGAACATCTGCTTGGCGACAAGCTGCGGCTCAATCAGATCCTGATTAATCTGCTGTCCAACGCCGTGAAGTATACCCCGGAGAATGGAACCATTGAACTGCGTGTAGAGGAACTGCCACAGGTGGTCAATAATTACAGCCGTGTCCGCTTTACCGTCAGCGACAACGGCATGGGCATGAGCGAGGCGTACCAGAAGGTGCTTTTCGATCCCTTCACCCGGGATGAGGACAATGCGGCTGTTCATGAAATCCAGGGCACCGGTCTGGGGATGCCCATCACCAAGAATCTGGTTGAATTGATGGGCGGTACCATTGAAGTGAAGAGTAAACAGGGCGAGGGGAGCACTTTCATTGTGGAGTTGGAATTTTGTATCCAGGAGCGGGAAGCCGACCAGAAGTTCTGGGCGGACCATCAGCTGGCCAAGATGATCGTGGCGGATGACGATGAGGAGACATGCTGCAGTATTGTCAAGACCATGTCCAAAGTAGGCGTAATCACAGACTACGCCACGAATGGTCACACTGCCGTCCAGATGATGCGGGAACATCGGGAGTCAGGCCATCCCTACGACCTGATCCTGCTGGACTGGAAGATGCCCACTCTGGACGGTCTGGAAACCGCCCGTCTTATCCGGCAGAACTACCCGGATAAGATCCCTATCCTTCTTCTTACCGCTTATGACTGGAGCGACATCGAGCAGGAGGCCATGGAAATCGGGGTAGACCACTTCATGCCAAAGCCTTTCTTCTTGAGTAATTTCAAAGAAGCAGTCAAGCGAATCATGGGAAGCCAGAACAAAAGTGAACTCCCCCAATCCGATATTGTACAAGGGAAGCATGTTCTGGTGGTGGATGATCTTAAGGTCAATCGTTTTATCCTGGTCAAACTTCTGGGTACTCTGGGCGCTGTCTGTGACACCGCCGACAATGGCCAGGAGGCGGTGGAGAAATTTCAGGCATCCCAGCCGGATGAGTACGACCTGATTCTGATGGATGTGCAGATGCCTGTGATGGATGGCTACACCGCTACCAGAACTATCCGCAGCAGCAGCCACCCTTCCGCCAGGTCGGTGCCCATCATAGCCATGACCGCCAACGCATTTGTGGATGATGTGAGGGAAGCTATCGAGTCCGGCATGGACGCCCACATCGCTAAGCCGGTTCAGATCGACAACCTGAAGACTACTATCCGTCAGGTGCTGGACAGCCGGGCGGAGAATGCGAACAGATAGAAAATAAGGGCTGAGTTATTGCAACTCAACCCTTATGTTTAGTTCCTACTTATTTCCTCTGCCCATGAAAAATAACGACCGTTTCAGCCACACAATCCATACCATAATTCCAAGTAAAAGAGGCGTTATTGAAAGCCAGAATACCTTTGCGGAATCTGGCTTTATCTCATAGGATACTTTCAGGTTACAGGGGTCATAGAAAATATCTCCGTCCTGGTATCCAAGAAACTCTGCCTCAACATAATAATTGCCGGCTTTTTTGGGTAATCCATCGATTAAAACATTGTCTTCGTCATAGTATTTTAACAATAAAAGTTCCTCTGGGATTCGATTACTGTTTAGCTTTCTGATCTTCTTTTGAACTACAAAAAACTCCCGCATATCTGTTCCTGCCCTTGACTCCAAAACCTGTTTTCCGTAGCCGCGGAAAAGCAGTCTGCTCTCTGCGCAGTATTTACCAATCTGTTCGCGCAGCGCATCCTCGCACACCTGGCAAAATTTTCCGGCATTGCTGGAACGCATGATGCATGTCATGCTGGGATGATACCATCTGCTGTTATAAGTAAACTGGTAGACGCTGATATCATCTATTCCGATATATTTCGCCCATTCCACTTTTCGGGGATCTGACTGCCGAGATGCATTAGGCGCCGTAAAGAAACTACGATATCCTTTCTCGTCATATTCATCTGCGAGCTTTGCAATCGCATGTGCCAGTTCATGCGGCAGCGTATCTATGCGCAGTGAGGAAAGAACGATATTTCCCGCAGGACAGTTAAAATAAGCTGTTCCCCCGTTAAGACTGGAATTGATGATAACACCACAGAAATCAGCCGCAGGTAAAAACTCCCGTTTCAGTTCATACATCTTCTGTAACCCATCCGAAGAGAGCGCCAGTGTCCGCTGTACCCCGCCTTCCCAAAAATGAGATTCAAAAAAGGTATCTCTGGAATCCAATTTTGCCGCTTCCCAGGTATCCGCCTTATCTCCTCTGCTCCCGGACTGTGCGGATATTGTGCCGATAGCGTATATTTTTGTCACATCTGCAAATTCATCATAAGGGGATATGCACATAAGTGCTGATGCCATAGTTTCAACGTTCCTGAAGAAATTCTCCTGCTCGTTTACTGTAAATCCTTCTGCCATGAAAAGGAGCACAAAGGCATTGCTGTCGTCGAGATTCCTGTCCCCATAGACAAGCCGCAGTTCACCCACATTTTCCATGGACTGCTGGCCGGTATGAGAAGCCGCATTTTCTTCGGCACAGACATTGGCCTGCCCGAAAAGTAAAAACATGACAGATATCATGGCAAGTCCCGATGTTGTTCCGGAAAAAAGTTTTCTGAGTTTTCTGCGTGATTTGGTCTCCAATTTTCCCCGACGATAAATACAATATCCGATGATCAGGGCAAACACCCCTGCGTAAACGCCCGGCACAAACAGAATAAAATAATCATAAGACAGGAAATTTGCCCTGCCAAAATATTTATCAAATTGCATCACAGCAGCCCACGGTCCTCCTGCTGCCGTCGTCCTGCCATTTTTCTCCTGTAACGCCCACAGGAAAATTTCCAGATAGGAGACGCCGCAGGACAGGGCAAATGTCCAGAACTTTCTGCGAACCAACACTCCAATCAGAATAAACACTGCGGTATAAATCCAGTAAGTGAGCACTCTGCATATCAAAAAGACTGACAACTGCAACGGATAGTAAGAAAAAAATCCGTTTCCCGCACCATTTCTTACATGGCAAAGCAGGCTGAATACAGCCGTATACATCAGGCAAAAGAGAGCCGACAAGCTGAAAAGTCCCATAACTTTTGCTGCGAAATATTGCCCTTTTTTTGTTTCAGCAGCAGCCTTTGCGGCCCTGCTGTTTTGATATTCCCCGGCCACTTGTCCTGCCACAACGACGGCAAACAGTATCGGACCCATGCTTCCCCAGTACCATTCCATAAAAGGCGCCACGTATCCCGTGAAATCCGAAACTGCCGCCGCAATGACCGCCCCGGCCAGAAACAGCAGAAAAACAATTCTTACAGACCATGCATGTATGAACTTGTTCCATTCTTCTAAAAACTGCTGTTTCATCATTGTCTCCTTTTTCTAATCGTGTTATCTTCATTATAATAATCTTTTTTACTGTTTTCAATTTGAAGTGCTATAATAATTACATTCCTGAAAAATCTATGAGAGGAGCACTGATTTTATGAAGAACCTGGCAATCATTACAGGTGCAAGCGGCGGTCTTGGCAAAGCATTTACAAAATACTTGATTGACGAAGTTGATGAAGTGTGGGCGATTGGACGGAATCGTGAAAAACTAAACAGCTTAAAAGAAACTTTTGGAGTCAAAATCAGGGACTATTCCGTTGATTTATCAAATACAGCCAATTTGGAAATCATTAAGCGTGAGTTGAATAAAGAAGAATACTCCATAAAGTATTTGGTGAATAATGCAGGATCAGGCAGAATGGCACGCTCAACAGATTTTTCCGCACAGGATATAGAATCTCATATTAATACACATAATACTTCAATGGCTGTTCTTTGTAATATATGTATTCCGTATATGAAAAAGGGAAGCCATATCATTAACGTCGCATCGCAGTCTGCATTTCAGCCGGTAGCATATATCAATCTCTATGCGGCATCAAAGGCATTTTGCTGTTCTTATTCAAGGGCTTTAAATATGGAACTGAAAGAGAGAGGAATTGTTGTGACGGTTGCCTGTCCGGGATGGATTAAAACGGATTTATTACAAACAGAAATGAACGGGCATAAAATAAAATTTCCACATCTGGCAGAACCGGATGATGTCGCTGTAAAGACCATCAGGGATGCGAAGAAAGGCAGAGACATTTCCGTATACAGCGCTTATGTGAAAATGATGCAGTTCTTTTCAAAATTTTATCCGCATAAATGGATTATGCGTGTATGGCTGCGGTCAGTTAAAAAGTATATTGAGTAGAGTAGGTTGCGGTTTACCGGGATGGAAAAATTTAGCGAGGCAACAATATGAAGATTACAGTCATACACGGACAGAGTCACAAAGGTTCTACCTATCATATCGCACACAGTCTGGCGGAAAAGCTCAGTGGTGAAATAACGGAAATATTCCTGCCGAGAGACTTCGGCGAGTTCTGCGTCGGTTGTACCTCCTGTTTTGTGGAATCGGAGGAAAAATGTCCTCATTATGAAAAACTCTTACACATTACAAACGCAATCGATGAAGCGGATGTGCTGATTCTTGCAAGTCCTGTCTATGTGTACCACGCAACCGGTGCAATGAAAGCACTGCTTGACCATTACGGCTGGCGCTGGATGGTGCACCGGCCGGAGGAAAAGATGTTTTCCAAGCAGGCCGTTTGTATTTCCACCGCCGCAGGAGCAGGAATAAAAAGCACGAACCGGGATATGGCGGACAGTGCTTTTTGGTGGGGTGCGGCAAGGATCTATACATACGGCGTTGCCGTGGCGGAAACCTCATGGGAGCGGGTCAGCAAACAGAAGAAACAGCGAATAGAGAAGAAGCTTTCCGCACTGGCAAAGAACATTTCAAAAAACCAGGGGCGTGTCAAACCATCGCTTAAAACAAAACTCTTTTTTTCTGTCATGCGCCAGGTACAGAAACACGGCTTCAATAAGGCGGACATGGACTATTGGAAAGGCAAAGGCTGGACAGAGAAAGAGCGCCCGTGGAAAAAACAGCGGATGTCACGCTCTGCGCGCCATCCTTATGTTTAATAAAAAGGGAAAGCATATTCATACATTTTAAAACGGTGGATCGAGAGGAATTATGGCGGAAATATTGATTGTGGAAGATGATAATAACATAAACGCAATGCTGCGGGAGGCCCTGGGGAGGAAAGGATATTCCGTCACAGGCGCCTATTCGGGCACGGAGGCCCTGCTGCACCTGCGGGAGCGGAAATTTGATCTTATCGTACTGGATTTGATGCTGCCGGGACTGTCCGGGGAGGAAGTTCTGCGGGAGATCAGAAAGAAAACTCTCTCTCCCGTCATTGTGCTTTCCGCAAAGGATGAACTGGACAGCAAGGTGGAACTGCTCACCCTGGGAGCAGACGATTACATGACAAAACCCTTTGCGATTGCGGAGTTGGAGGCGCGCATACATGCACGGCTGCGCCATCCCCCTGCGGCGGAGAAAACGGAACTTACCTATAAAGATCTGTGCATGAACCGTGAAAAGAAAAAAGTGACCCTGGGAGACAGAGCAGTGCCGCTTACAGGGAGAGAATACCGGATTTTGGAACTTTTTCTGGAACATCCGGAAAAGGTTTATACTAAGAATGAAATTTATCAGTGTGCATGGGAAGATTACTATATGGGAGAGGACAAAACCATCAACGTGCATATCAGCAATATCCGTCAGAAGATAAAGAAAGCCGGGGGAGGAGATTATATTGAAACCGTTTGGGGAATCGGGTTCCGGCTGGCGGAGGAATGAACTTTAATCTTTCTTTACCTTTTCTTGGCGATTGCTTGAAAAGTTCCTGTTAGAATAACAGCATGGCCCGAGTACCGCGGAACGGACCAAAGAATCAACAGGAAAGGAAGGGTGAGGGATGGATACGATTGTCAGTACAAACTGCCTGACAAAGGTATATAAAAAGGAACGTGCGCTGGACAGTCTGACCCTGCATGTCAAAAAGGGTGAAATTTACGGGTTTATCGGCAGAAACGGCGCGGGAAAAACCACATGCATGAAAATATTGTGCGGTTTGGCGGCGCCTACTTCGGGGGAGTACAGTCTGTTTGGGAGGACGGGAAAAGATGTGGGAAAAATGCAGGAACGCATCGGCAATCTGATCGAGATGCCCGGACTGTATCCCAATATGACGGCGTATGAAAACCTGATGTGCAAATATATTGCCATGGGGATCCACAGAAAAGGATATATTGAAGAAATACTGGAGACAGTGGGACTTGGCGATGTGGGAAGGAAAAAAGTAAAGAAATTTTCACTGGGCATGAAGCAGCGTCTCGGGATCGGAATGGCTCTGCTTGGGGAGCCGGATCTGCTGCTTTTGGACGAACCTGTCAACGGACTGGATCCGCAGGGTATCGCTGAGATCCGGGAGACCGTCAGGCGGCTGAACCGGGAAAAGAATATTACGGTTATGATTTCCAGCCACATTCTGGAAGAGTTGTATAAAGTGGCGGATACCTTTGGGATCATTCATAAAGGGACGCTGATACAGGAACTCTCCAGAAAACAGCTGGAGGAAAAGTGCAGCGACTGTATTAAAATCTGTCTTGCGGATACGCGCCGGGCATGTATCGTGCTGGAGGACATGGGCATACAGAACTATAAAGTGGCGGCGCCGGACACTATCCATGTATATGAGATGCCAGGCAGAAGCGGTGAGATCAATCTGAAGCTGTCGAAGCAGGGATGTATGGTGGAGTCCATACAGATTGTCAGAGAAAGTCTGGAAGAATATTTTCTGGAGTTGACAGGAGGTGCCGCAAATGCTTAATCTGATTAAAATGAATCTGTACCGGGTGATGCGCACAAAATGCGTATGGATCCTGCTTTTGATTACGGCTGCTATGTGTATTTTGAGTGTTTATCTTGAGTTTGTGGATCAGAATGTAAAGGATTTTGAAAGCAGCAGGTCGGAGATCAGCCAGGAAGAGGAGAGCAGAGAGATTTTGGTTCCGGAGGTGATCTGCGGTGAAATGCAGGGCAATTATTTTCTGATATTTCTGAGTATATTTGTCGTACTGTATTTTCATGGGGAGGAGACATCAGGTTTTATCAAAAACCTGGCCGGCAGATCTGGTCTGCGCTGGCAGATGTATATTGCAAAGTATGCCGCTGTCCTGATTTTTATCCTGCTTGGCATGCTGGTACAGATTGTCTTTACGGCGGTTTCTCTCTTTGTTATGGTTCCGGGTGCAGCGGCCGGTTTTTCCATTTTGGGAAGTGCCTGTGCGTATATGGCGGTTATGCTGGTATTGGAGATGGCGTTTGCGGCAGGAGCGGCGTTTCTTGTCACTCTGACTCGAAGCAGTGTGATCAGCATTGCCACTTCCATCATTCTGGCCGGAGGTATAGGATGGATGATAACGCAGCTTCTGATCTCCAGGTTTGCCTGGCTGCCGGAGCATCTGGAAGAATATCAGGTAGTTTATCACGCGGGTACTCTGTTTTATAACAGCAGCGGCGGATTGCTGGCATTCGGCGCAGCGGTGGGGGCAGTCTGGCTTGTGCTGTACAGTGTGCTGGGAGGTATCCTGACAGAAAAGAGAGATATGATATGAGAGAGGTTTTGACGGTTTTCCTGGCGGCGGGATTTTTTCTGATGACGGTTTTATACATTTCATACAGGCGGCAGATTGTAAAGATCTGCCGCCAGATGTCGTTTCTGGAGCAGAACGATACCAATATGCTTTTGACCTCCTCTCTATCCTGCAGGGAGATCGTGGAACTGACGGGACATATGAACGATCTGCGTATCCTTGCCAGGGAAAAGGTGTGCGAGTATCAGAAACAGGAGGAAAGGCTCAAGCAGACGATCACCAATCTTGCCCACGATATCCGGACGCCGCTGACATCCATGGACGGTTATCTGCAGCTTCTGAAAGAAAGTCAGGATGAGGCGGAGAGGAAACGGTATATGGGGGTCATCCAGGGGAGGGTGGAAATTCTGGGAAAGCTGCTGGAGGAATTGTTTTTGTTCGCGAAGCTGCAGAATGACAGTTACAGGCTGGAGATGGACCGGGAAAACATAACGCAGATTGTCTGCGAGGCGGTTTTTTCCTTTTATGGGGAGTTTCAAAAAACGAACATTTCTCCCGAAGTGGACTTTGTGGAGCGTCCGGTGTGGGTAAACTGCAGCCGCAGCGCCGTCAGCAGAATCGTCCACAATATGATAAAAAATGCGCTGGAACACGGAGATGGGGAAATCAGACTATGGCTTGGGGAAGACAACGGCCGGGTGATTTTCCGCTGCATAAACCGGGTAAAGCGGCCGAAGGACATTGATATGGAACGTGTCTTTGAGCAGTTTTATAAGGCGGAAAACGCAAGAGGAAACACTGCTTCCACGGGACTGGGACTTTCTATCGCAAGGAGTCTGGCAGAGAAAATGGGAGGGGAGATCCGCGCACGGCTGGAGGAAGATATGTTCTGCGTGGAAATGTCTATGAAGTCATAACGGTTCAGCGCACGCCCATTCGTAAAATTTTCATAAAATGAAGCTATCCTGCGCAAACGGTGGTAAAATATAGAGATAGAAAGGCAGGTAATCTATATGAATGTAAATCAATTATTGCAGGAACTGGATGCTTTGTTTGAGCAGCATCAGATACAGCAGGCAGAATATTTTATGGAAAACAATATCGAGCGCGCCCTTGCGGAGGGAGATACGCAGTGCGCCGTCACGCTGATGAATGAAATGATCGGATACTGCAGGACCGCTGGTAAATTCGAGGAGGGATTGTCCTACTGCCAAAGAGTGATGAAGCTGATGCAGTCGCTGGGCATGACGGACGGTATTCCTTTTGCAACCACGCTGCTGAATGTGGCGACCTTATGCAGGGCGGCCGGCCTGCTGGAGGAGTCCATGGAATATTACAGAACGGTATTTTCCCTCTATGACGGGCAGCTTGACGCAAACGATATGCGTTACGCCAGCCTGTATAACAATATGAGCCTGTTATATCAGGAGATGGGAGATTATAAAAAGGGATGCGTCTGTCTGGAAAATGCCCTTCGGATTGCGATGCAGAATCCGGATGCCCGAATCGAGACGGCGGTGACCTTTACCAATCTGGCAAATACTAAGTTGAAAATGAACAGGGTCAGGGAGGCGGAGGCGGATCTGGAGAGAGCCTTTGCTCTGTTTGACATGGACGAGGAGAGAGATTTTCATTACAGCGGCGCACTGGCATCCATGGCCGAGGTTAAATATACACAGGGCGATCTGCGCGCTGCAGCATATTACTATGAAGAAGCGCTGAAAGAGGCAGAAAAAAATACAGGAGAGAGCAGGTCTGTGCAGACCATCCGGGAGAATCTGGAGCAGGTGCGGGCAAAACTGCAGGAAAAAAGCGGTGTGCCGGATAAAATGAGCGGCAGTCAGCTGGATCAGAAAGCGGCGTGTGCGTTTCCGGCCATCGTCAGACAATATGAAAAGGGTATGCAGCTGTGTGAGGATTTCTATAGAGAATATGGGATTCCCATGATTCGGAGCCAGTTTCCGCAGTATGAAAAAGTGATCGCCACAGGTCTGGTGGGGGAAGGCTCCGAATGCTTCGGTTTCGACGACATTATTTCCAGAGATCATGATTTCGGACCGGGGTTCTGCATGTGGCTGACGGAACAGGTCTATGACGAAATCGGGGAAAAGCTGCAGGAGGCCTATGACAGACTTCCGAAGACATATATGGGTGTGACCAGATGGGAGACGCCGAAAGCGCCCAGGCGGGTAGGGGTCTTCCGGATACGGGATTTCTATGAGCGGCTGATCGGTCAGCCGGACATCCCCACCACTCAGAATCAATGGCTGTATATTGAGGACTATCAATTTGCCGCGGCCACCAACGGAAAGGTATTCCGGGACGATCTGGGGGAATTTACCCGGATCAGAAAGGGATTGTTAAAACATTATCCCCTGGAGGCCTGTGTGAAAAAGATCGCCAGGGAGGCGGCGCTGATGGCGCAGTCCGGTCAGTATAATTACTCCCGCATGGCAGGGAGGGGCGATATTGTGACGGCACAGATCGCTCTGGCGGAGTTTATGAAACGCACTATGTTTATGATGTATCTGCTGAACAGGAGATATGCGCCTTTTTATAAATGGATGTACCGTGGAACGGAAAATCTGCCGCTTTTGCAGCCGGTCAGGGAACTGCTTTCGATGCTGGCGCAGCTGCCCGCGGGGGATGCGAAAATTCCGCAGATCATTGAAAATATTGTGGCGCTGGTGATTGCGGAGATGAAAAAACAGGGACTGACTTCCGGAGAGGACAACTATCTGGATCATCACACGGACAACATTCTGAAAAGTATCCCGCAGAAACCGGAAACACCGGCGGATCTTAAGAGCGAACTGGTGAACGCACTGGTAAAACTGGAGTGGGAGGCGTTTGATCAGGTGAAGAACGAGGGCGGCCGGGCGGACTGTCAGGATGACTGGGGAACCTTTTCCATTATGAGAAAGAGCCAGTATCAGACATGGACGGAAGAGATGCTGCGCAGTTATATTCACGATTTTCACGTGGCCAATCAAAAGGGCTGGAACCTGATTACGGAAAAGTACGGCAGGATGATGGAGAGCACCGATCCCGCCGGATATGCCCGGATCAGGGAAAATCTGCCTGTGCTGCCGGAGGCGAAAAAGGAAATCATCGAGGCTATCGTGTCAGTACAGGTGGGCTGGATGGAGGAATTTGCGGCCAGGTTTCCCAAAGCGGCGTCCTGTGCCAGAAGCATTCACACGGCGGAGGATAATCTGTACAATACTTCCTACGAGACTTATCTGCGCGGTGAGATGGGAACTTATTCGGACGAGACACTGGATCTGTACGGCAGACATATTGCGGGAATCATGCAGGCAGGGGGCAATCTGGCGCGGATGACCATGGAGAATACAGCTCACCTGTACGGCTATGCATCTTTGGAGGAACTGGAGGAAAAGCTGTGAGTCTGAGGGGAAAAGAGCATGATAAAAATTCTGATCACTGCATTTGACGCATTCGGCGGAGATGCCATAAATGCCGCGCAGGAGACGGTGCGGGAAGTTTCCGTGCCTGCGGAGGATATTGAATTGATCCGGCTGGAACTGCCCACAGTATTTGGCAGATCAGCGGAACTTCTGACCCAGGCCATGCAGACGCACAGGCCGGATGCGGTCATATGCGTGGGGCAGGCGTCCGGACGGGCGGCGGTCACGGTAGAGCGGGTTGCCGTCAACATTATGGACGCGCGGATTCCCGATAACGCGGGCTGCCAGCCTGTGGATGAACCTGTCGATGCGGACGGCCCCGCTGCGTATTTTTCCACGCTGCCCATCAAACAGATTGCAGCCGCGATTCATGCGTGTGGGGTGGAGGCTGAGATTTCCAACACGGCGGGGACTTATGTATGCAATCAGCTGATGTACAGCGGCCTGCACTATGCTGCGGTGCATGATCCGCAGATGCAGGTGGGATTTATCCATGTGCCGAACCTTGCCGGAGCGGGCGGAGAGGCCGGGGCGGGACAGACGGCCATGGATCGGGAAAAGATCGTACTGGCCCTTGAGACGGCGATCGAAGTGACGGCAGAAAATGTACGGCAAAACATCCGGCAGCAGGCAGAGGTGATAAAAGAGGCGGATATAGACGCACTGGTGGCCATGCTGGATCATTATACCGGGGAAGAGGGAAGCAGAATGAAAATCGACGTGGTGGAGGGAGAAGGGAAAGTGATTTCCCGTCAGTATCACCATGGACGATGCGATGTGGGCAGTCCCTGGGCCAAGGGTCAGGCTTTTGATGTATTGGAATAAAGGAATATGTTTTAGATGCGGGGAGAGAGAAAATTCATGCAGAGGATGACAGACAGGGAGATTGTAAAATACGAAAATGCGGACGATATCATTGATACGGCATTCTGGAAAGAGGATGAAGTGACCTTTTCCGTGCTGACGGGAATTATAAATTATGGCTGCAGGTGTGTGATCACGGATCACCGGGATTTTGTAATCTGCTATTCCTGCAGTCCATACCCGGTGTGGGTCTGGGTGCGAGGCGGGGCAGAGGAGGAACTTCTGGAGACCGTATGGGAGATTACGGACACAAAATTTCCAAAGGAGCAGGGATTCCGGTATGTCATGAAATATTCCACGGCCGATTTTTTCCTGAAGAAAGCGGAAAAGAAAAGAAATCCTCTGTCCGTGCAGGTAAATATGCTCACCTATGTCTGCCGCCATCCAAAAGAGCCGCAACGCAAAACGGACGGCGGGATCTGCCCGGCCTCCATGGAAGATCTGGAGGAGATGACAGAGTTTTCTTGGCTGTTTCGCCGGGAGACGGGAGTCGATCTGCTGGAGAGAGAAGCGTGCAGGCAGGCAGTGGAAAAAATGATCCGAAGCGGATGTGCATATCTGTGGAAAGACGCCGCCGGGCGCAATGCGGCCATGTGCAGCTATCATGCGGACAACGGACTGGGAAGAGTGACCCATGTATACACCAGACCGGATGCGCGAAGAAGAGGGTATGCGCAGAGGCTTGTATATGAAGTCACCCGGATGATAAAACAGCAGGGTGTGCTGCCGGCGATCTATACGGATGCGGACTATGCGGCGTCCAATGCGTGCTACAGGGGAATCGGATATGAACAGGTGGGGAGTCTGTGCACGCTTGCGGGACAGGTACAGCAGGAATAGTGTAAAAAGGCATAGTCATTAATATGCGGCGGAGCGGCCATAGGAAAAAAGATAACGGTGTCAGGCATGACTGACGCAGAAACGGGGAGTGTATGGAGAGAACTGTGGACCTGAAGGAAATATCGGACGGAAAATTATATGGGTTAAACGATATGGCAAAGGTCTGTGCGGATCACTGCAGGGGCTGCAGCGCCTGCTGTTACGGAAGAGGAGATACCATCACGATGGATCCGCTGGATGTGCATCATCTGAAAGAGGGACTGGGGCGGAATTTTCAACAGCTGATGGAGCATGGGATTACACTCGGCGTGGCAGAGGGCGTCATCCGGCCAAGCATCATGATGACGGAGGAAGAAAATGCAAGATGCGTATTTCTGGACGGACAGGGAAGATGCGGCATCCATGCTTTCCGTCCCGGATTATGCAGAATCTTTCCGCTGGGCAGAGTCTATGAGGAGGCAGGTATCAAATACATTCTGCTGACAGGGGAGTGCGTCCGGGAAAACCGCACAAAAGAGAAAGTCCGCAGGTGGATCGACGTGCCGGATGTGCAGGCGTATGAGAAATTTTTGACAGCGTGGCACGGATTTATGAAAGAAGTCAGAAAGACGGTAGTGGAAAGCGGCGACGATTCCTTTATCAAAAATTTGAATATGTATGTGCTGCAGAAGTTTTATGTGGAGGATCCGGAAGGGGATTTTTATCAGGATTTTTACAGGCGGCTGGAGGAGGCCGGAAAGATCCTGCAAAGATAACACAAACCAATGGAAAAGGAGAAACAGATCATGGGTTTATTTTCAAAGAAACCGAAAGAAGTGGTATATGACGCGGCGGACTGTCAAAACAAGAAAAACCGCATGCGTCAGATGTTTGATGAGGCGGTGGAGGAGGGAAGCAGCTACGAGATTCTTCATGCCACCCAGCGTACGACTAAGTTCGAAAAAGGGTTTTTCATCGATACAAATACCACAACATTTTATCATTATATCCTTGGTTACAACAAGGATTATGACAAGGTGGTAATGGTGCAGATTGACAGGAATCTGACTCAGTACAGCGAGCCGTATGAAGTGGATATGGACTCGGTGGTGGGCGTAACCTATAATCCCAAATATTTTCAGGCATGCCTGAAGTACAGAAAAGGTTATGGTGATTATGGCGAGCTTCTGGATATCGGCGATACAGGCAGCAAGACAATGTATGGGATTCCCAACACGGTCCAAAAGGAGGAGCGGGAGGCGTTCCTGGACTATCTGGAGGGATTGCGCAGCCGTCTGCAGGAGCAGGGACATAAGCAGGAAAAGTGGACCCGTTGAGGGTCCTCTTTTGAACTAACCAAAATCTAATAAATGCCCTGTATCATAAAACCGGAGGCATTTTTATGAACAAGAAAATTTTAATTATTGAGGATGAACCGGCTATCCGGAAAATACTTCTGGAACCCCTCTCTGCTGCCGGATATCAAGTAACCACGGCTTCTGATGGGCTGGAAGGTATAAACACATTTCATGCGGCATCTTTTGATCTCATCCTGCTCGACATTATGCTCCCCAAAATGGATGGCTATGCCGTGTGTGAGATGATCCGGCAAGAATCGAATATTCCTATTATTCTTCTCACGGCATTAGACGCTGAGGACAATCAAATCAAGGGCTTTGATTTGCTGGCGGATGATTATATCACAAAACCGTTTTCCATAAAACTTGTCTTAAAGCGTGTGGAGGCTCTTTTGCGGCGGTCGTCATCAGATATGGTGTCAGATATCATTCGCTATAAGGAAATTACTTTGTGCAAGTCAGAGCGAAAAGTTACCGTTTCCGGAAACGAGACAGCACTTACCCATTTGGAGTTTGAAATACTTTTGCTTTTTATGAAAAACCCGGGGCGTGTCTTTTCCCGGGACGATCTGCTCAATTTGGTGTGGGGCTATGAGTATGCAGCCGAGGAAAAAGGCGTCAACTTTCACATCATGAATTTACGAAAAAAGCTGAATGTGGGCTACATCGAAACCGTAAGAGGGGTGGGATATAAAATTGCGAAAGAAAATGCATAACAGTCTAAGCGCAAAGGTTTTCTTTCTGGTGTTTTCTTCCCTCACTGTCTGCAGTATGCTGATTTATGGAATTGTGATTATCGTTCTGCCAAAACGGTATCAGTTTACCTATGACAGCAGATTAGAAGATAATGCGGATGCCCTTTTTGCGGAGTTAGAGGGGCAGTCCTATGACGAGGCCGTGAAGCAAATCTACAATTTCTGTATTCAGAATCGTTCTGCCTGTGTGCTCTCCAACGGTCAGACCTCCGTGTGTTTTGGCGAGATAGAGAGTGATACGCTGACCACCGCAACAACTACTATTTTGGGAGTTGTTCACCTCGCAGAACTGACAGAGGGATGCACGCTTGTCATATCCTCTATTTCAAAAACCACAACTGAAATATCCGCACTGCTTTTGAAGCTGGTTCCCGCTGTTTTTTTCATCATACTATTGCTGTCCGCGCTTAGCGCTTTCATTTGCAGCAAAATCATTGTTTCGCCTATCGCCGAAATCAGCCGGATTTCCAGGCGAATGACAGCCCTGGATATGACATGGCGCTGCGATGTGAAAAACACAGATGAAATCGGTGTTCTGGCTTCAAGTCTGAACACAATGGCGGACCGTTTGCACACCGTCATGGGAGAACTTGAAAGTGCAAACCACAGGTTGGAACAGGATGTGGAGCATTTTCAGCGGCTGGAGGAGGAACGCCGACATTTTTTTACGGCGGTATCCCACGAGTTGAAAACGCCGCTGACGATTCTCAGAGGACAGATCGAAAATATGATGCTGGGTTACGGAGATTTTCAAAATCATGAGAAATACTTGCCGGAAACATTAAAGACAATAGAGGATATAGAAATTCTTGTCCGGGAAATCCTGTCCGTTACAAAAATGGAGAATATGGATATCGATGACGCTTTGCAGGAGATTTCTTTGTCCGATACCGTGAATTATGCAGTGAAAACGCTGCTGCCGCTGGCAGAGAATAAGGATATATTGATACATTGCACGATTGTCCCTGACAGGCTGCTTGCTGTCAATTCCGCCCTTTGGAGCAAGGCGCTGTCCAACATTATCGGCAACGCTGTCCGGCACTCACCCGGCGGAGCAGAAGTATTTGTCTTTCTGCGCGCCGGAAACGTGCTGGTCGTGGAGAACACCGGTGTGACTATCCCGGAAGGTGACCTGCCGCATCTGTTCACCCCTTTTTATCGCGCGGATAAGTCGCGGAGCAAGGCCACCGGCGGCAGCGGCCTGGGGCTTTTTATTGTCAAAACCATCCTGGATCTGCATGGTATGACCTGTCGTATCTGCAATGCACAGCACAGCGTGGTTTTCGAGATTGACTTAAAAAAAGCATAATAGAGTTAAGTGACATGTGAGCGGCGGTTTTGTGCAGGCAAAACCGCCGTTTCTGCGTCTGAAAATCAAACCGAATTCCTATCAAAGTCTAATCAAAAACTGATAAAGGTTTTGTATGATAGGCGCCGAAAGGAGTTGATACCATCATATGAATTTCGGCAAAAGGGCAATCCTTTATATTTCCCGTAAAAGAGAGAAAACCGCCGGCCTGTTTCTTTTGGTTCTCGTTGTCAGCATATTTTTGATTTCCGGCTTTGAGGTCATGGAAGCTGCCGGGCATCTGTCGGGTGACATTCGTACTTCGCTTGGGGCGGCATTTTATATCCGGGCCAGTGTCAGTGTATCCACAGCCGGGAACGGGGAGATGCAGGTACAAAGCAACGATACGTACATCACACAGGCGGTCATTGACAGAATCATGGGGCTTGGCGGGATCGAATTTTGCAATCCCATCAATTACGGATTTGCAAAAAGTGAGGATATCCAATTTATCCCCGGGGACAAACATAACGCCGACAACAATATGGGCAGGGTAACCGCCCTCGGCTATTCCGCGCTCGCCCCGGCCTTTTCGGATGAGACGGTAACCTTGCTGAAAGGGGATCCAATCACTCCGTCAGACAGCGGAAAAATTCTGATCAGTGATCAGTTGGCGGAGGCAAATCATTTATCTGTCGGCGACACCGTTACCCTGACCCACGCGAAGCTGGTGGAAAGGGACGGCGGGTATGCGGATGAAATTCCTGTGAAAACAGCTTTCGCGGAAGTTGCGGTGTCCGGCATATACAGAATCCATACAGAGGATACCGCTGTTTCTCCCACGGCGGGACAAGCCTGTAACGAGATATATGCCAGCCTGGATGTTTTAGAAACGCTGAAAGAAAGCGAAGCGGGCGTTTACACAGGTGAAGTTGACTTTTATATCACTGACCCGGCTGACCTTGAACCCATCACCCGTAATGTGCAGCTCATATCTGACATTGACTGGACAACGCATTTTATACGGACGAATGATTTTCGGTTTTCCAAGATTGAGGAGCAGCTATCCTCACTGGCGGACCTGATGAAAATTCTGCTTGTCTGTGTATCGGTTGTAAGTGCGGTCATTTTGACGCTGATCCTGTCTATGAGAATGCATGGGCGTGTTCCGGAAGTCGGGATGCTGCTCTCCGCAGGTATTTCAAAGGGGCAGGTTTTGGGGCAATTTCTGCTGGAAGTTTTACTTGTTGCAGCAGCGGCCCTCCTGTTGTCACACATAGCTGTGTCCGGAGTTACGCGGGTGATAGCCGAAAATGTGTTCCGGGAGATGCAGCCGCATTTGCTGAACGAGCAGGTTCTGTCAGGAGATACAGACGGAGCAGGATTCGTTTCCTATCTGCATTTGGGCGCCGCTTTAACGGCTGCTCTCTACGCTGCGCAAATATTGGTCATAGTCCTTACTATATTGGCTTCTTCTGTTACAGTCATGCGGATAAAGCCAAAGGAAATCTTATCTAAAATGAGTTAGGAGAGGTGTGAAATGAATTTTATAAAACGAGCGGTATTGTATTGCCTGCGGCAGCGGGTCAGGGCCTTGATTTTGTTTCTGGTGCTGGCGGTGACAGCGACCTTTGTACTTACCGGAATCGCCATTCGGGATGCGTCGGAGGGAACCGCGGCTAATGTTCAGACTGCCATCGGCGGTAAAATCATTTTGGAGACTGACACGGAAAAGGGCTGGAGCAGCGGTCAGGCCAATGAGTGGGGCGGCATGACCTATACTTATGAGGGCGATGTGATTACAGAAGATATTGTCAGGGCCATCTCACAGGTGGAGGGTGTTGTCGATTATAATCCGGACGATGCAGGAAGCTACTATGGCGCGGGGGTTGACTTCCAATATCTCCCGACAGCCTTTCAAATTTCTTTCCCGCCCTATGGACTGAGTTCCAGCTATACCGCCACGCTGTCATCAGAGAAATGCGCCGCGTTCCAGAGCGGGAAATACAACCTGGTTGCCGGGCGGCATATTACCGCTGATGATAAGTTTGTCTGTCTCATCTCGAAAGAACTTGCGGACTATAACAACCTGACGGTTGGTCAGAAAATCAGGATGTATTCGCTGGATACTGATTCTATCAATGAATTTGAAATCGTCGGCCTCTTTGACGGCACAGAGGGTACTTCCGGAAATGCGATCACCGTCGATCAAATTCCTGCAAACTGCGGCTATATCGACTATGCGTCAATGTTTGAAATGTTTCCTGAAGATGTGGTGAACGGCTATTATCAGTTGACAATCTATGTGGAAGACCCCGTGAGCATTCAGAATGTCTATGACAGGATCAACGCTTTGCCGGAACTAAAGGGAAAAACGCTGAAACTGGTAATCGACACGGAGGAATATGATGTTGTTTCCGCTCCGCTGACAGCTTTGCAGGAACTGGTCAACAATTCCATCATTATCATGTGTCTGACAAGTGTGGTGACCCTGACGCTCCTGTTGACCATTTGGATCAGGAGTCGAAAGAAAGAAATTGGTATTTTGCTGTCAATCGGAAAAGGCAAAGCAAATGTGATTGCGGGTTTCTTTACCGAAACGCTGTTTGCTGCCATCCCTGCGTTTGCGGCGGCGGTTCCGCTTAGCAATTTGATTGCGCGGGCCGCAAGCGCGTTTTTGATTTCAAGGGTAATACCCGGCACAGCGGACTTGAAAGTTGTCGTTTCGGTGCAGTATTTGCTCCCCCTATATGCGGTTGGGATCGCCTTGATTGTCGTTTCGGTGCTGGCATCGTCATGGACGGTTGTCCGCTTAAGGCCAAAAGATATTTTATCCAAAATGAGTTAAGGAGGGTTTGGAACTATGAGTATTTTAGAAATGAAGGGTGTCAGCTACACCTATGATCATAAAAGAAATGTCTTGAAGAATGTCAGTATAACATTTGAAACGGGAAAAATGTATACGATTCTTGGCCCCTCCGGGTGCGGTAAGACAACCCTGCTTTCCCTTCTGGGAGGTCTGGACAGCCCTGCCAGCGGTCAAATTTTGTATCAGGGTGAGGATATTGCAAAGACAGGCCTTGCACAGCATCGGCGCGGCCATGTGGCGTTTGTCTTCCAGAACTATAACCTGATCGACTATCTGACCCCGATGGAAAATGTGGCCCTGACATCCAAGCTGCCGCCCCTGCCCATTTTGGAACAGTTAGGGCTTACGCCGGAGGAAGCCAGACGGAATGTTCTGAAACTGTCCGGGGGCCAGCAACAGCGTGTGGCCATCGCCCGCGCTCTTGCCAGCGATGCCCGGGTTGTCCTTGCTGATGAACCCACCGGCAATTTAGATGAGGACACTGCCGCCGAGATTGCCGCTATCCTAAAAGAGAGTGCACATAAATCCGGTAAGTGCGTAATCATCGTGACACACTCCAATGAACTGGCAAAAGAGGCCGATATAGTGTTTCAACTCAAAAAGGGAGAACTGCAGATGATCAGCCTCCGTTGATATGCAGTGACCAACATAGTACACACACCAAAAAGAGGACTGTCTCGCAACAGCCCTCTTTTCGACTTTTAACATTCCTCGTCAGCTTCCCATGTTCCCTGCGTGTAGGTTTCGTCCACCATATCGCTGATACCTGCCAGCAGCATAATAATGCCTTGTACTTTGTGGGGCTGGATAACATAAACGCCTTTCTGTTGCTCATCTTCCACAACGATATCTGCGGCGAGCAGCGGCTTCAAGTGATGATAAACCTGTCCTGTAGAGCCGAAACCACATTTCTCTACGAGTGACGCCACTGTCTTAGATCCGCGAAGGATCTCCAATAACATCGCAAGGCGGTTTGAATTCCCGATACAGGCTAACACTTTACTTGCGACGCCGCTCTCGATGAGAGAGAGTAACCCATCGGTGGGGACACTGTTTCGTATCCAGTTAGACTGCCGGCCGCCAGAATTGTATACCCCGAGGTAGGTTACAAGCCCGCTCACACCTTTTTCCTCAGTTTTATAGCACAGATCCTCCATCTGCTCACTGAGGCGGCGATCCGGATGCATGCCATGCATAACGTGTACTCTCTCCAGCTTCTCTGTTGATGGCTTATTAGGAAGCAATTCCATCACCATGGTTCGTAACTCGTCAAGCTGCGGAGATACCATGTTCTGAAAGTTCTCCATCTGCTCTCTGAGATCATCAATCTCCTTATCGTAATTTCGTTCCATAATTTTATAACTCTCCTTTCCGTGAGAAATTTTGCAATTCCGGAATTACGTGATTACATAATAAGATAAAACAACTCTGATGTCAACGGAATTTGAAAAATATTTTGTGATTACGTAATTACAAATTTCAATAAAATCATTGACAGAACATGAAATCGGTTGTATGATTTACAAAAATATCGACAAAGGTTATGAAGAGAAGAGTAAGCAGTCAGATATGTTACAGAGAGCCTGAGCGGGTGAGAACAGGCGCAGAAGGGATTGCCGAAAATGGTCTCGGAACCGCGTACCGAAGCTGTTATGCCAAGGCTGCGACGGGTGCACCCGTTATAGTGCCGGACTATCGGTGAGTCATTTCTCACCCGTAGTTGATAAGGCCTATATCGTGAGATATAGGTGAATTTAGGGTGGTAACACGAAGCGTTTGCTCTCGTCCCTGAAAAAGAAATTTTTCAGAGAGGAGGGCTTTTTTGTTGGAGAAAACGGGATGAAATAAGGGGCTGTCAATATAAATTCAGAAAATGAGGCAAGGCTGGATAAACAATGTGTATTCAACCTGTTGATTGGCGTGCGCGCATCAGCGCACAGATAGGAGTAAAAATGAGAAATATTTTAATTGGCGGTGCATGGCCGTACGCAAACGGCTCATTGCATATAGGCCACATTGCCGGGTTATTGCCCGGGGATGTATTGGCCAGATATCACAGAGCGATCGGAGATCATGTATATTTTGTGTCAGGAAGCGACTGCCACGGAACTCCTGTGGCGATACGGGCCAGGCAGGAGGGCAAAACACCGCAGGAGATCAGTGATTTTTATCATGAGGAATTTGCAGACTGCTTTGAGAAGCTGGGCTTTAGTTATGATGTGTATACGAAAACATCTTCGGAGGAACATAAGAAGTTTGTGAGGGAATTTCACAAAAAGTTATATGAAAGCGGATATGTTTACGAAAAGGAAACACCGCAGGCTTATTGTGAAAACTGCGATACCTTTTTGGCGGACCGATTTGTATTGGGAAAGTGTCCGAAATGCGGCAGTGATACCAGGGGCGATCAGTGTGACGCCTGCGGCGCAGTGCTTGAGGTGGAGAATCTTACGGAGCCGGTTTGTGCCATATGCGGAAAGTCTGTGAGTTTTAAAAATTCCAGACATTTGTATATTGCTATTACAGAGCTACAGGATAAACTGAAAGCGCTGGCGGCGGGGCATCCGGAATGGAGAAAAAACGCAATTGCATTTACAAACAGGTATATAGAGGAGGGGCTAAGGGACCGCGCTCTGACAAGAGATCTGGAGTGGGGAATAAAAGTTCCAAAAGAAGGTTATGAAAACAAAACAATCTATATATGGGCGGAGAATGTGTTGGGATATTTGTCCGCCAGCAAAGCGGCCGCAGAATCAGAAGGCGCTGATTTTTATGAACTCTGGGGCAGGGACGCGAAACATTATTATGTGCATGGGAAAGATAATATTCCGTTTCACACAATTATTTTACCCTCGCTTTTGCTGGGGAACGGTGAAAACTGGCATTTACCGGATCAGATTGTTTCAAGTGAATATATGACTTTGGAAGGAAGAAAAATATCTACCAGCCAGAATTATGCAATTTGGGTCAAAGAACTTCTGGATCATTATGAAGCAGACTCTATCCGTTATTATTTCCTGGCCAACGGACCGGAAAAGAAAGACGCAGATTTTTCGTGGAGAGAATATGTTCACAGTCATAATGGAGAATTGCTTGGAACATACGGAAACTTTGTAAACCGCTGTCTGGTGTTTATTACAAAATATTTTGACGGGATTGTACCTGAGGGAACGGAGAATCCGGTGATAAGCAGGCAGACAGAAGAGTTATTTGTTTCTGTAGGCAGAAAAATCGAAAGCGGAAGTTTCAAAGACGCATTGGATGAAATATTTTGAATTTGCCAGAAGTGCGAATAAATTTTTTGATACGCAGCAGCCCTGGATTACCAGGACTGCCGATCAGACGGCATGTAAAAATACACTTTATCAGTGTGTTCAGATCATTGCCAATCTGGCGGTTTTGCTGTATCCGTTTTTACCGTTTTCCTCAGAGAAAGTGTGCGGATGGCTGGGGATAAGCAGCAAATGGGAAAAACAGTCGGTTTCTGCTGGGTATTTGCTTCCGGAAGTGGAAATTTTATTTCAAAGAATTGATAAAAAGGTGATAGAAGCGGAAACAGAAAAATTATCCGGACAAATCTGAGCAAACGCAGACAGGACATTTTGCGCTTGCCCGGTTATAATGGTCTTATACAGGAGGATTAAAATGTCAGTACAACTTATCCAGCAGGCGATATGCTATATAGAAGAGCATATTTATGAAGACATTAATTATGCTGAGGTTGCGAAAAGCGTATATATGTCAAGTTACAATTTTCACCGGACATTCAGCTTCGTCACCGGAATGACGGCAAACGAGTATATCAGGAACAGGCGTCTTACACTGGCGGGGCAGGAACTTCAGACAACGGATCTTTCGGTGATCGAAGCAGCATATAAGTATGGATATGAATCTCCAGAAAGCTTCTCCAAGGCCTTTTCCCGATTTCACGGTTCCACTCCGAGACAGGCGAAACAAAAAGGCGCGAAGCTGCATTTGTTCAGTCCTCTTGTAATAAAAATTATGGTGGAAGGTGGCAGTGTTATGGATTACAGAATGGAACACAGACAGCGTCAACAGTTTATTGCATTGGTAAGGGCTTTTCCAAATGAGATCAGCAACGATGACAATGATCACAGCATTCCTGATTTCTGGACGGAGTGTGGGGAAAGAAACCTGATCGAGCCTATGAAATTACTCCGTCCGGAGGGAAAAAGAGATTTGTACGGCCTGTGCAGTCCTGTGAAAGGCGGGGAAACATATTTCAATTATGGGATTGGAGTTATGCTGGATGAAGATACCGATACTACTGGACTGGATCAACTGACAGCAAACGGTTATTCTTTATGGAAAACAGAGCCTGCCGACTATGCGGTTTTTAAATGCATGGGTTCTGACGGAGACTGCCTGGGGGAAGTATGGAGCAAGTTTTTTAAAGAATTTGTCCCCCAGACAGGTTATATACAGACAGACGATACGGACTATGAGATTTATTTTGAAAACGGGGAAACCGGTCTGTTCTGTGAACTATGGGTGCCCGTTAAAAAGCCTGCTCTTTCAGGTATGTCAGAATAACTGCGCATCCCACATCAGGGAAAGAAAAACCGTTTATAATAATGTCCGCGTTCCACTTCGTGGGAAGCACATACTCTTTCTGTCTCGGTTGAACGGCCTGAACATACCGCTCTGTAATTTCCTGCAGATCCTGTCCGAATGTCAGGTTGCGTTTTATACGGCGGGTCAGCCGTTCATCCGAATCGCAGTCCACATATATTTTCAGATCCAGCAGCGGCAGCAGCGTCTGATCCCACAGCGCAAACAGCCCCTCCACTATAATTATATCAGGGCTTTTCCCCGCGTCGGAATTTATGGTATCCCGCAGATCCTCATGCAGACGATCCAGATCCAGCGCGTCCGGGTGATTATCGTCAATATATATTTTACCGTTTGTGAGGCCGGTTATCGTTGGACGCAGGGCTTCTTTTTTATAATAGGCGTCCATGTGAAACACTTTTACTTTATGACCGGTCAGGCTTTTCTCCAGGCGGTTAGATAATGTGGATTTTCCTCCGGCGCTCTCTCCGCCGATTCCAATGATGTAAGGTCTGTTCATTTGGTTGCACCTCGCAAAATTTTTCCACCTGTGCGGTTGCAATTTTTTCGTATCGTCATTATACCGATTATACCATGGTATGAAGAGATTATACCATGGTATGAAAAGATTATACCATAACAGTTTTTTTCAACAATGGTTTTTCAATATTTACGCAAAAAGTCAGGCATTCTATGATACAGATCTGATATGATACAAGTACGGTACCGTATAACAGGGCGGGAAAGGAGTCGTGATCGGACTATATGAACAATATGGATCTGTTGGCCCATTCTCTGGAATACATTGAAAATCACTTAAGTGAAGAGATCAGAACAGAGGAAATAGCCAGGGAGTGCTATTGTTCCAAATCCACCCTGGAAAAACTGTTTCGATGCGTGGAACATATCACCGTTCACGATTATGTGGTGAAGCGGCGTATGACAAAGGCGGCGAGAATGTTGCTGAAAAGTCCGGATGCGGGCATATTGGAGGTGGCGCTGCAGTACGGTTACAGCACAAGCGAATCCTTTTCCCGCGCATTCAGGCAGGTATGGAACTGTAAACCCTCTGAATTCCGCAAAAATATGCGGATATCAGAATTATTTCCGAGGATCAGGATACCCTTGGAGAATGGAGATGTATATATGAGAGAACGCAGGCATGTGGATATCAGTGAATTGTACGATCTGTTTCGTGACAGACAGGAGTGCTGGTTTGTGTGTTGTGATATTAAGAATCTGAGTGTGATCAACAGTGTGTCCAGAAAAGCCGGTGATATGGCAATAGTGGAATGTATGAAAAGGATAGGGGACGCCTCCGGAAAAGAGGATGTGGCGTTTCGAATCGGCGGAGATGAATTTGCCATATTGACCGACAGCAGTGACAGAGAATATGCGGAAGAAATCGCACGGAAGATCCATCAGTGCGATGAGGAAACATTTGTCTGTGAGGAGCAGCAGTTTCCTTTGGGCATACACACGGGAATTGCGAGATTTGACAGATCTCCGCTGAAATACGATGAACTGTTTCAGGAACTGCATACGACAATCAGGGAGGCGGCGAGCCGCAATAGGAGATAGGCGGTTTTATACAAAAACAGAAGATATGCGTTGACGTACGTGAAAACGTACGGTATAATTGAGGAAAAAGGAGTGATATCATGACAGCAATTAGTGTAACAAAAGCAAGAGAAAATATATATCAAATACTATCTGATGTTAATAATAATAGTCAGCCGATTACAATTACAAACAATCGTGGAAAAAATGGTGTCCTTATATCTGAGGATGATTGGAATGCAATTCAGGAGACTTTATATTTGAATTCGATACCAGACATGGCAAAAAGTATTATTGAAGCAGGGGAAGAGCCTTTGGAAGAATGTTCTGTATATGATCCGGATGAGGAATGGTAAATGTATATAATTAGATTTAGTAAACAAGCAGATAAAGACAAAAAATTGCTAAAACAGGCAGGTCTTGATTTGAAAGCAAAAAGTCTATTGGATATAATAGCAAGAAATCCATTTCAAAATCCACCGCCATATGAGGGATTGGTGGGAAACTTAAACGGCTATTATTCCAGAAGAATCAATATACAACATAGATTGGTTTATCAGGTATATAATGAGCCAATTGTCATTGACGAAGTAGAATATGAAGGAACTATAAAAGTTGTTCGCATGTGGACACATTATGATGCTGTTAGATAAGATAGAGCACCAACGGATGAATTAATCATCTGAGGGTGCTTTTTTCATGTCCCGCTGCCTATCAGGGATTTCTTTGACAGCATTTCATAAAGGTTACCGCACCGATCCGCCAAACTTGCTATTTTTTCTGCTTATTCCAGTGATTAAGTTGGGGTAATTGAGCTTCAAAAAAGGCCCTTGCCTGTTCGGGAGTCCAGCTTTCATTTGACATATGTTCAACGAGAAAGTCTGTTAATTCCTCAATACTTTTGTAGATATATTTTCCGTCGGTATAGCACCATTTGCAGTATTCCTCGTTGAATGTTCCGTCAGGATCTTTACTTATAGAAGAATCATCAAGAGGCATTCCGCAACATTGACAAATAAGTTTTCTCGGAGAGCCTAAAAGAGTATTGATGGAAACATCAAAAACCTTTGAGAGCAATTTCAGGGTTTCTGTATTAGGTGTTGTTTCACCATTTTCCCAGCGGGATACTGCCTGTCTGGTAACAAGAACTTTTTCAGCAAGTTCTTCCTGGGACAGACCTGTTTTGGTTCTGAGTTCAAGTATAATATTCTTCGTATCCATTAAAATCACCACCTTTTACACATTTATAGCATGATTCTATCCTGCAGACAAGCAACTCGCTGTTGCTGTAACAATTTGTTAGTGCAATTACAATCCGTTTTTAATGGGTACTCACCTACATTTCGAACGATTTTATCATATGTTATATCTGTTTCGTTCGATTTTATTGATTTTTATTCTAAAACCGCATATAATAAAATGACACCAAAGGAAAGGAGACACCATTCATGATTGTTACTGCAACTGAATTTAAAACAAACTTTGGCAAATATCTTGACTTGATTACCCAGGAAGACATTTTTATCACACGCAACGGGAAAACCGTTGCAAAGGTAGTAAATCCGCATATTTCTGCCGTGGATTCTCTTCGCGGGATGCTTAAGGATATCCCTTCTGATATCGATCTGGATTCTTTACGGGAGGAGCGACTGTCAAAATATGAAGATCATGTGTGATACCAACATCATCGTTGATGTACTGCTGGAAAGGGAACCTTTTGTGGAAGATTCCTGCAAGGTCCTAAGCCTCTGCGAAGAACACAAAATTGATGGTTTTGTTTCTGCGTCTTCCGTTATCTACATCTACTATCTGGTACGGAAATACACCCACAGCACCGACCTTGCGTATAATGCTATCGGAAAAATGCTGGAAATTGTCAAAGTATGCAGCGTTACC
>JAAVAG010000155.1 GCA_014804185.1 Lachnospiraceae bacterium | reverse complement strand
TGTGTGAGGATCGCCGTCTGTTTATCCTGCTGCAGCTGAAAAAAGGATCTTATCGAATGGTGGATGATGTTCCGTATGTGGAATGCAGCCTTGGAGGAGGAATGTTGGGAGATCCTTATATGGGAATGCATATGGGGAAAGGATATTTTGTTAAAAAATGCGGATGGGGAAGCCGGGAGAGGGAAAATGAGACGGAAATATATCGTTTCCGAAAGGGAAAGCTGGAACTTGTCAAAGATACTTTGGTGGAATATGACAGTTATTCGGTCGGATACAAGGTGACTGTCCGGGAGGAGGGAGATGCCTGGCACAAATTTGCAATCGCCATTGACGGAGAACGGACGGTCTGGGTAGATCTGTGCAGCCGGGAGTATCCTGTCGGAAAAGCATTTCCTGAAATCAGCCTGTATAATATGTTTTTTATTTTTCATCATGAAAAGCTCCAGACAAATCTGCAGCCTGCGGATGCACTGGAACTGTTCCGGGAGACCGTTCCGGGGGCGGTGCGGGAAGAACTGGCATACGCAGACTGGCAGAAAGAAAATTATGAACTTCTGTTTGGAGTGGATCTGCCGGAATACTATTATGTTGTCCCCGACGGCGAGACTTCTTCGGATGCAGGGGAAAAACCGGAGGGAGAGCAACACGCAGAAAGCGACTGCTTCTATTATTATGGACTGACTGATCTGTATGGAGAATATTACCATAGGATCCAATATATCAAAGACGGAAAACGGGAAGAATATCTGATCATGGATGCCACCGGTGAGATAAATGCATCTTGAAAAAGGCGGCAGGCTGGCATATACTGAATTGTAAGTACATAAATATACAGGAGGGACAAGAGATGGACGGACAGTTAAACATGTGGCTGGAGAGAGAGATGGAGGAATATTCCAAGCTGCTTGGCAAATTTAAGAAGAAACAGATGAAATGGGTGCCGCTTTGGATGGCATTGATCGTCGGAGCAATGGTGGCACTCGGATTTGGCGTGGGGTATGATTTTGAATATGTTATGCGGATGCACTTTGTGCTCGGGTGCGGTATAGCGCTGTTTATCCTGTTTATGTTCTGGATCCTGACGGCTACCACCACCATGAAGCCGGTACGGAAAGGCTATGAAAGGGCAATGCAGGAATTCTTTGTGTCGGAGGAGGATGCGAACCTGTTCTGCAGGCAGATGGATGAGAAAAATTTTGAAGTGCTCAGCTTTATGAACACATCCAGCGAAAAATTTCCTACCCGTTTTATTGTAGGCCCCGATTATTGGGTGTATTTCTGCTGCGGCAGGTGCAGTCTGGTGCGCACGGCGGATATTGAAAGTATCCATGAAAGCAACGAGAGCACGTCTTTATCCTACAATGTAGGCGGAGCCAGAGTGAGACAGAATGTGTCAGCGGGGGCTTCTGTTGCCATTGTTTACAAAAATGATACTGCGTCGCAGAAGAAAACCAAGATGGATAAGCTGTATTTTACAAAAAGAGCTCAGTTCAGAGAGGCTATGGAACTGATCAAGAAGCGCTGCCCGGACTGTCAGATTTTAAATGCTAAAACATATTAAATGTAATACAGTCATACAGTAAAGAGACAGGTTATAAAAACTTTAGAAAAAATTAATCAAATGGATAGATATTATTGACACACCGATATTTAATTGCTACAATGAAAAACATGAACTGTGTCGAAAACAGGCGCTGTTTCACTGTCGAAAAACATTGTCATGTGCAGGCGGTGAGAGCGATCAGGGAACAGGTTCTAATATATTCATATTAAGAGGAGGAAACAATCATGTTTTGTAGAAATTGTGGAGAGCAGTATCCCACAGATCAGGCTGTTATCTGTGTAAAATGCGGTACCCCCAAGGGCCAGGGCTCTAACTTCTGCCCGAACTGCGGCAAGCCGGTGAATCCCACCAGCGCAGTCTGCATGAACTGCGGCGTGGCGCTTCAAAACGCTGCCCAGTATCAGCCCAAGTCCAAGATGGCTGCCGGACTGCTGGGTATCTTTTTGGGTGCTTTCGGTGTACATAACTTCTATCTGGGATATACAACCAAGGCTGTGATCCAGCTGGTATGTTCGATCGTTGGTATTGTACTCAGCTGTATCTTTGTCGGCATTTTCCTGACGATGGGCATGAGCATCTGGGGATTGATTGAGGGTATCATGATTCTGGTGGGCAAGATCGACAAGGATGCCAACGGAACACCTCTGCAGTAGACGAATCGCAATTTGCAGATCTGATATGTCTGCGCCTGTGTTCTTGCTGTTAGATCCAATAAAAAGCAAAAAGGAACTCCCCTGTGTTTCGATACAGGGGAGTTTTTTGGCGAAATGTATGCTGATAAAAAAGGTAACGATCGGAATTTATTCATTGGTGTCCGAAATGTCATCAGAATCGTCATCCTGCGGACCGCCGGAAGTTGTTCCCTCTTCCTCATCGTAGAGAATCACATTTCCGTCCTCTGGGATGTCGCCGTGCAGAAGCGTAATGATATAAGTGAGACGCTTGTATGCGCGCTTATAGTATTCGCTGGCATAGTCGAAAACGTACTCGTTGTATGAGGTATCTCCGAAAGCATCGTGATAGAGAGAGACGGCCTGTGTCATATCTTCGCTTGCCTTGTCTGCAAGTTCCTCTATATAGGAAAATTCTTTCGGAACGGCGAGATCGGCAAGCCTTTTAAAAACATCGTCCGCCTGGTCAAGATAATCGAGAAGTTCCCGTTTGGCATTCTCTGACTGGGGATCAATGTTGTTGATTCCTCTGTCAATTTCCGCAATCTCTGTGCAAAAAGCGTCTATCTCACTTTTGAATCCGGTAAGTTCCTTATCTTCGCCGCAGCCGGTCAATATCATACAGAGCAGAAGAGAGGAGAGAATCAATATCCATCTGTTTTTCATGCTTAATACCCATCTGCGCATTGCGACGCGCATTTATGACAATGTGTTGTCAGGAATCAACAGACCGAATACGCATTTTTATTCAACCTGTTTGCTGGTCAATAAAAATCTATCATATAATTGTTCGCAAGTCAACAATGCGCTGATTCTCAAAACAGTATTTGCCTGTACGGCAAAACCGTGCTAATATGTTAAAGATTAAATAAAAGAAAGGTATGTGGGGTGTATGACAAAACAGGAATTTTCCGTATGGGCAAAACAGAATCTGATCTATCTGGACGGCGCTACCGGTTCCAATCTGATCATGGCAGGGATGCCGTCCGGTGTAAATCCCGAAAAATGGATTCTGGAGCATCCGGATGTTCTCATAGATTTACAGAGAGAATACGCTGCGGCCGGAAGCAATATAGTGTATGCGCCAACCTTTTCCGCCAACCGGATCAAACTGGCGGAGTATGGTATGGAAAAAGAGATAGAGACTCTGACCGCCGAACTGGTGGAACTTTCCAGGAAAGCTGTGGGAAAGCAGGCTCTGGTGGCGGGAGATATCACTATGACCGGCAGGCAGCTGAAACCCATCGGAAATATGGATCTGGAGGAACTGATCGACGTGTATAAGCAGCAGATCCGGTGTCTGACTGCTGCGGGAGTGGATCTGCTTGTGGTGGAAACCATGATGAGCCTGCAGGAGACCAGGGCGGCGGTGATTGCAGCGAAAGAGGTATGCGATCTCCCGGTATTGGTGACGATGACTTTTGAAAAAAACGGGCGGACACTGTACGGAACGGACGCCGTCACGGCGGCGGTGGTTATGGAATCTCTGGGCGCATCCGCCGTGGGAGTAAACTGTTCCGCCGGACCGGGCAGCATGGCAGAGATTGTGCGCGCCATGGCGGAGGTCACGCAGATTCCGGTAATTGCCAAGCCCAATGCCGGAATGCCTTCCATAGACCAGGCCGGCAGAACCTGCTATGATATGGAGCCGGAGCAGTTTGCGGAGGAAATGACGGAACTGATCCGTGCGGGAGCCTCCATAGTGGGAGGATGCTGCGGAACCACACCGGAATACATCCGCCTGCTCAGACAGCGGGCCGGTACGGTGCGCCAAAACGTCTCCCACAAAGGGTGTAAGCGGGAGGGCATGCGTTTCCTCACTTCGGAGAGAAACACGCTTTCTTTTGGACCGGATGACGGCTTTCTGGTGATCGGGGAGCGCATCAACCCCACAGGGAAGAAAAAACTGCAGGCTTCCCTGCTGGAAGGATCGCTGGAGATGGTTCTGGATTTTGCCGAGGAGCAGGAGGAATGCGGAGCCAGGATTCTGGACGTAAATATGGGAATGAACGGCATCGACGAGAAAGCCATGATGCTGCAGGCCGTGGAAGAACTTTCCGCCGCGACACACCTGCCGCTCTCCATCGACTCCAGTCATGTGGATGTAATAGAAGCGGCGCTGCGCCGTTATCCCGGGAGGGCGCTGATTAATTCCATCTCCCTGGAGAGGGAGAAATTTGAAAAATTGCTCCCCATTGCCCGGAAATATGGCGCTATGTTTATTCTGCTTCCTCTGTCCGATGCGGGACTTCCCGCGGATATGGAGGAGAAGAAACGGATTATCAATACCGTCTATGAGCGCGCGGCTTCTCTTGGATGCACAAAAGAGGATGTGGTGGTGGACGGGCTGGTCAACACCGTAGGGGCAAACAGCGAGGCGGCGCTGCAGGCGCTGGAAACGATCCGCTATTGTAAGGAACAGGGATTTGCCACAGTCTGCGGACTGTCCAATATTTCTTTCGGCATGCCGGAACGGGGCTTTGTGAACGCGGCCTTTCTGACCATGGCCATTGCACAGGGGCTGACCATGGCCATCGCGAATCCGTCACAGGAACTGCTGATGGGATGCGCAGCGGCTTCGGATATGCTTATGGCTAAGCGCGGCGCGGATATGCGGTATATCGAGGCCGCGGGAAAAATAAAGGAAAAGCGGGAGTCGGAGGCGCGGAAAGCGGAAACCAGGAAAACGGAACAAACAAAAGCGGAACAGCCCAGGGCAGAGATTCGGAGAGAGAATGAGACAGAGAACAAAAGCGCACTCTATGAATCTGTCCTGAAAGGAAACCGCCAACTGTGTGTGGAGGCGGCCGGGAGGGCCTTGGAGGAAGGGGCGGATGCCCAGGGGCTTTTAAACGGAGAACTGATGCCGGCTATCAACCGGGTAGGAGAACTTTTTGAGAGAGGAAAGTATTTTCTGCCGCAGTTAATAGCCAGCGCCGAGGCTATGAAATGTGCTATTGAGGTTCTGGAACCGCATCTGGCAGCCGGGAAACAGGACGGTAATCTGCCTGTGGTCGTTATTGCCACAGTGGAGGGGGATATCCATGATATCGGTAAGAATCTGGTGGCCCTGATGCTGAAAAACTGCGGTTTCCGTGTGATTGATCTTGGAAAGGATGTGCCCGGAGAAAAAATTGTGGAGGCCGCCAGAGAACATGACGCCGCCATCATAGGACTTTCCGCACTGATGACTACCACCATGACGGAGATGAAAAAAGTGGTAAAACTGGTGAGGGAAAGCGGGCTGAAAGCAAAAGTCATTATCGGCGGAGCGGTGATCACGCAGGAATATGCGGATGAAATAGGGGCGGACGGCTACTCCAGGGATGCGGCGGATGCGGTGAAACTGGTAAAAAGGCTGACGGAGAAAGTTGAAATTGATTGAATCTGCCGTATATCTATGATAGAATAGCACAATAACTATTTGGAACCCGCGACATCAGTATGCCCATAAAATGGGTATACCCATGAATGAGCATACCCATCTATAGATGGGCAGGGAGGTAAAGGAATGAACGGTGCAGACGCCATAATAAAATGTCTGGAGGCAGAGGGCGTGGAAATTGTCTACGGGTATCCGGGCGTAGCGATCTGTCCTTTTTATAACAGTATATTACAGTCGGACATCCGTACCATATTGATCCGCACGGAACAAAACGCCGCCCATGCAGCCAGCGGACAGGCGCGGATATCAGGCAGACCGGGCGTGTGTGCGGTGACCTCCGGACCGGGGGCAACCAACGTGATCACGGGGATCGCCACGGCTTTTGCCGACAGCATACCGCTGATCTGCATTACCGGTCAGGTCAACAGCGAACTGCTGGGAAGCGATGTCTTTCAGGAGGCTGATATTACCGGGGCGGTGGAGTCATTTGTCAAATACAGTTACCTTGTCCGGGATGCCGCCGACATCCCCAGAATTTTCAAGGAAGCGTTTTATATTGCGAACAGCGGAAGAAAAGGCCCCGTTCTGATCGACGTCCCCATCGATGTGCAGAATGCGGCGGTGAACAAATTCAAATATCCGGAAGAGATCAGCATGCGGACCTATAAACCAACGGTGAAAGGCAATATTGTTCAGATCCGAAAGGTTGTCAAAGAACTGGAACGCGCCCGGCGGCCCCTTATCTGTGTGGGCGGCGGCGTACTGCTCAGTGATGCGGGGAAAGAACTGCGCACTTTTGCGGAATGGCACAAAATACCGGTGGTTTCCACCATGATGGGAATCGGAGCCATGCCCACGGAGCATCCTCTTTACTACGGCATGGTTGGAAACAACGGCAAAGCGTACGCAAACCGTGCCATGAATGAATCCGATCTGCTGATTATGGTAGGCGCCAGAGTTGCCGACCGTGCGGTAAACCAGCCGGATCTTATTACGCAGAACAAGGTGCTGGTACATATTGATGTGGATCCAGCGGAGATCGGTAAAAATGCCGGTCCCACCATTCCGCTTGTGGGAGATGCAAGACATATCTTCGAAGAATTTTCGCGACAGGAATTTTTCTGTGAGCACGATATGTGGATCGAGACGTTAAACGGCTATCGGAAGACGATGGCGGTAAAGAGAAATCCGGATCCCCGTTATGTTGATCCCGCCGGATTTATCACTATGCTCTCGGAAAAACTTCCGGAGGATGCAGTCTATGTGGCGGATGTAGGACAGAACCAGATCTGGTCCTGCGGATACCATATCGTCAAGAAAGGAGCTTTTCTAACGTCAGGAGGTATGGGTACCATGGGGTATTCCATTCCGGCTGCCATGGGGGCGAAACTTGCCGCGCCCGGCAGGAAAGTTGTGGCCGTCTGCGGGGACGGTTCTTTCCAGATGTCCATGATGGAACTGGCGACGATTCAGCAGCATCATATTCCGGTAAAGATCATCGTGCTGAAAAACGGCTATCTGGGAATGGTGCGTGAGTATCAGCATTATACCTATAAGGACAATTACTCGGTGGTGGATCTGTCCGGCAGCCCGGATCTGGAGAAGCTTGCGGCGGCCTATGGAATTTCTTTCCTGCGGCTGGAGAATATGGAGGGAGCGTCGGAAGCCATAGAAAGATTTTTAGCGGAAGATGAGAGCATGCTGATGGAATGTCTGATCGATCCTATGGATCTTGTGAAGTAAGGAGGACGGTATAGATGAAAAGAATATATTCCGTTTTGGTGGAGAACCGCTCCGGTGTTCTGTGCAAGGTTGCAGGCCTTTTTTCCCGGAGATGTTTCAATATTGATTCCCTGGCGGTTGGAGAAACGGATGATCCTGCCGTCTCATGTATGACCATCGTATCCAGCGGGACACAGCGAACCATCGAGCAGATTGAAAAGCAGCTGAATAAAAAACTGGATGTCATCAAAGTGAAGACATTTGACGAAAACGCCAGCATAAGCAGAGAACTGATGCTGGTAAAGGTGAAATATAATAAGGGAAACCGCAGAGAGATCATGGAGATCTGCGATACCATGAAAGCGCAGATTGTGGATCTTTCCAAGAACCTAATGATCATTCAGATCTGCGATACGCCCGAGCGTACCCGCCTGCTGGTCAGTCTCCTGCAGTCGGTGAGCATCGTGGAACTGGCGCGCACGGGAACGCTGGCGCTGCCAAAGTGCATCGAAAGCGATTAAATTCCGGCTTGCTAAATGCTTTTTCCGGCACGCCAAATGCTTTATCCGGCGTTGACAACCGGGCGCTATATTGCTAAAATAGGAAACTAAAGGAATTTCTGTGTCAGGAGATTCAGATAAAGGATGGAGAGAATATGCAGCAAAAAGTATTTCAGCTTTTGGTAGACAATACATCGGGCGTTCTCAGCCGCATTGCCGGACTGTTTTCCAGAAGAGGCTATAATATTGAGAGCATAACAGCGGGTGTCACCGCGGATCCCAGATTCACGCGTATCACCATTGTTACGTCGGGGGACGACGATATTCTGGAACAGATTGAAAAACAGGTGGCAAAGCTGATAGATGTCCGGGATATCAAGGAATTGAAACCGGATGAGAGTGTATACCGCGAACTTGCGCTGATTAAGGTCAGGGTAAAGGAACAGGAGCGGCAGAATATTGTTGCTATATCGGATATTTTCCGGGCCAATATTATTGATGTGGCGGCGGACAGTCTGATTATCGAACTGATTGGCAACCAGTCCAAGATAGAGGCGTTTATCAAGCTGCTTGCCGGGTATGAGATTCTGGAATTGGCCCGAACGGGAATTGCGGGTCTGGCAAGAGGACCGGAAGATGTGGTATATCTGTAAACAGCGTTAGCTCCAGGGAAAAACCTGTCAGTTATAAAATAAAAAGCCGTTAGGCGGGATGGAGGAGAAGAAAATGGCAAATATTTATTATCAGGAGGACTGTAACCTGTCGGTTCTGGATGGCAAGACCATTGCAGTAATCGGGTACGGCAGCCAGGGACATGCGCATGCTTTGAACGCAAAAGAGTCGGGATGCAATGTGATCATTGGACTGTACGAGGGTTCCAAGTCATGGGATAAAGCGGTAAAACAGGGATTTGAGGTGTATACTGCGGCGGAGGCTGCGAAAAAAGCGGATATCATTATGATATTGATCAACGATGAACTGCAGGCCGCCATGTACAAAAAGGATATCGAGCCGAACCTTGAGGCAGGCAATATGCTGATGTTCGCTCATGGTTTCAACATTCATTTCAATCAGATTGTCCCTCCCAAGGATGTGGACGTCACCATGATCGCGCCCAAGGGACCGGGACATACGGTGAGAAGCGAATATCAGGCCGGTAAAGGCGTTCCCTGTCTGGTGGCGGTTCATCAGGATGCCACGGGCAAGGCGCTGGAAAAGGCACTGGCTTACGCGCTGGCCATCGGCGGGGCAAGAGCAGGTGTTCTGGAGACCACTTTCCGCACTGAGACCGAGACAGACCTGTTCGGCGAGCAGGCAGTTTTGTGCGGCGGTGTCTGCGCACTGATGCAGGCCGGATTTGAGACGCTGACGGAGGCCGGTTACGATCCCAGAAACGCGTATTTTGAGTGCATCCATGAGATGAAACTGATCGTGGATCTGATCTATCAGTCCGGCTTTGAGGGAATGAGATATTCCATCTCCAATACGGCGGAGTACGGAGACTATGTCACAGGACCGAAGATTATCACGGAAGAGACCAAGAAGACCATGAAGAAGATCCTGAGAGACATTCAGGACGGTTCTTTCGCAAAAGAATTTCTGCTTGATATGTCCCCCGCGGGAGGACAGGCTCACTTCAAGGCCATGAAAAAGCTGGCTGCAGAGCATCCGTCCGAGCAGGTGGGCAAAGAGATCCGTAAGCTGTACAGCTGGAATAATGAGGAAGATAAGTTCATCAACAATTGATCTACCAAAAAGCCAAAGAGTTTCTTTAGAAATTTTTCGGCTTTTTTTATGTGCATTTTTTATCTTTCCGCGATAAAGTCAGAGGGTGGAGACATTTGCGGAAGGCAAGGTTGCCAAGCTGGCTGCTGACCAGTATAATAGAGGGGTACAAAATACCGCCGCGAAAAAGAAGCGGACAGACAGGAGGCAGCAGGGTGGACAATCAGTATCGAATCTTAGTGGTGGAAGACGACAGAGAGATCAGGGAAGGCATTGAGATTTATCTGCGCAATCAGGGATATCAGGTATATCAGGCGGCAAACGGTGCGGAAGGACTTAAGATCGCGGGTCAGGAGGAGATCCATCTGGCCATTGTGGATATAATGATGCCCGTTATGGACGGTGTGACGATGCTTATGAAGCTGAGAAATCAGGGGCAGGAGTTTCCTGTGATTATGCTTTCCGCCAAATCGGAGGAAGTGGATAAGATCATGGGATTGAACATGGGGGCAGACGACTATGTGACGAAGCCTTTCACGCCGCTGGAACTGCTGGCCAGGGTCAATTCTCATCTGCGCAGATATTCCAAATATCTAAGCGCGGTGAATCAGAGCGAGAATCGGGACCGGATTCACACCATCGGAGGGCTGGAACTGAACGAGGATACGGTAGAGGTATCGGTAGACGGAGTTCCGGTAAAAATGACACCGATGGAGTTTAAGATTGTTCAGCTTCTGATCAAAAATCCGGGGCGTGTCTTCAGTGCGGACGAGATTTATGAGCGCATCTGGAATGAGAAAGCGGTGAATACGGACACCATTATGGTGCATGTGCGCAATATTAGGGAGAAGATCGAGATCGATCCCAGAAATCCCAAATATCTGAAAGTGGTATGGGGTGTAGGATATAAGATCGACAAACAGTGATTTTTGCAGGCGGGCAGAGGGGGACAAAATGGAGAATTTGAAGACAGATCAGTCCATGGAAACCAAAAAGACGGGACAGAATAATCTGGGAAACTGGATCAAACTTGCGATTGTCAGTATGTTCATATGTCTGCTGGCACTGGCTGTCTGCCTTTGTACATATCCTTTCTTTTTCAGTGAGGTAAAGGTGTCCTATACCAATTCGCTGGAGGAGCCGGATTCTCTGCAGGTACTGGTGAAAAGCGCTTTTGTGCTGTATAAAAACCTCTGTGAAAAGAAGGAAGGCAGTACGGTCACATATGGAGATCTGTATATGGATGAGGCTGCAACCCGAAAGCTGTGGGAAGGTACCGCGGATTATGAGGAGAACTATGAGAACGGAGAGTATGGAGGTGAAACGGCTTTTCAGGATCAGGTGATCCAGGAGATGAAAGAGGCGGTGGATGTCTACTTTGAATTGCTCGTGGCGGAAGAGTTTTCCAGAATGGAACAGAACTATGACTATTATGCCGAGGATGTGCGGACAGGAGCCAGCATCACAAACACGGGATCGTCTCTGCGGGACAATGCGGATGAATACAGTTTTCTGGTTGAACTTATATTTGACGAGAGTGGAAATGCAGCCGTAGGTCTGGTAAAGAGCGAAGATCCGGACGCTGTCTTTAAAAATCTGACCAGCCTGACCGGGGAGAAATCCATGATGTTGGAAAACTGGCTGAGACACTCCCATTATAACGCGCTCTGGAACGCACATGATGCAAAACTGTGTTATCCCGCATCCTGCAAAATCTATTATGGCATCAAAAAATCCGTTTATGCAAATATATACAAAGAAAAATATACGAATATCGTATATACAAGGGCCGCATATTCCGGAATAGGATATCTGTACTTTACGGCATATATTGGCGTGGCCGTACTGGCCATCTTTCTGCCTCTGCCGGGAAACGGGCAGAAAGATAAGCGCTTTTTCCGTATGCCGGTGGAGATTGTGGGGATATTGACGCTCTATATTCTTCTGAGGATTGATGCTTTTATTTTCGGTATCGGCGGATTTGTGACGCTGGTGACTGCAAGGACAGGAGATGCACTGGCGGAATATCTGCGGATCAGCAAAAGTGCGGGGAATGTGCTGGCATGGGCTGCACATGGACTGCTGCTCTATGCGCACATACTCGTTATGTGGTATCTGGGACTGTGCCTCAGGGGCATTCGCACCATGGGGATCAGAAACTATTTCCGGCGAAGAAGCATGATTTACCGCTTTTTCCCGTTTACCAAAAAGAAGATTCAGCAGTTATTTGAATGGCTGGATCACATTGATATCACAAAAAAAGCGCATCGGACGATCCTGAAGATTGTGCTCGTCAATGCGGCGATTCTGTTTTTGATCAGCTGCATGGGATTCGGGGGGTTCGGGGGATTCATGATCACCGTTGTCTATTCGGTGGTGCTCTATCTGCTTCTGAAAATCTATGTCAGCAGGATACAAAAGAAATACGGAATTCTGCTGTCCAAGATCAATCAGATTTCAAATGGGGATCTGAACGTGACAATTCCCGAAGATCTGGGTATCTTTGAGCCGTTTAAGCTTCAGCTGCTCCGGATTCAGACAGGATTTCGAAATGCGGTGCAGGAGGAGATCAAGAGCCAGAAGATGCGGGCGGAGCTGATCACCAATGTATCCCATGATCTGAAAACACCGCTGACGGCGATTATCACCTATGTGGATTTGCTGAAAGACGAAACGATTTCAGAG
>JAAVAG010000154.1 GCA_014804185.1 Lachnospiraceae bacterium | reverse complement strand
GAATATGGAAAAACCTTGCTTGATGCAATGGCGGCAGTCGGAAAATACCAGGAATCTCTCGGCGCTGTTACTTTAAGTGAGAACAAACAACTACTAAAAGAAAGGTTAGGCGCAATTATGAATTTAAAGAGAAGATCTAAGAGAACCTGGATTTTGATGGGTGTGTTGACACTGTGTGTGATCTTTGGAGCATCTTTCCTTGGTGTTTATCCAATTGCTGCCACTGGGGATACTGCCATCAAAGCACTTTCGCAGGAAGAAGTTCCTGCACCTCCTGCCTCAACTTCGGCTGATACCTCCAAAATATCGCTGGAAGATGTTGCCGCACATGAAATCGTAAAGCAAGACCATTTTGACGGAACGCATGAGGGTGAACAAGAGGCATTAACCGCTTTCGGCATAACACCTGGTCAATATACCGTAAGTGATGTAATGTATGATGTGAATGAGAAGAATTCGTTTGAGTACACCGTTAGCTGGTCGCCAATGGGCCAATACATACGCATCGGTTTGCTAAGCGAAGATAAAAAAGATTTCTATTATGTCAGGTGCATCAGCGGTAAGGATGAAGGAATGATCGACATAGCGCAAATTCCGGCAGGGAAGTATTTTGTTGCCGTTTATAACGAAACATCCGACTATCTTGATTTGGAAGAACTGAACGGAAGTATAACTTATTGCTTTCGATAAACTGTTGAATATCGGAGGAAAGGCGATGGAATAAAGTCGGAAAGTGGAAAATGTGGAAAAATGGTAAGCAGAACCTGAAACGCTGATTCAAGTAAAGTCAATCATCGCAGCATATATAAAGTAAGGAGTGTTTCTGAACAAACTGTACGGAAACACTCCTTGCTTTATGCATGATTACAGCCATCCCCTTATCCAAAATATTTTCACCTGTGCGGTTACAATACTTCAAAAATTTGTGACCGTTTCTCCCCTGTAATTGTTTTATAGGTGAAAGGAGGTTAAGAAATGAAACAAACCATATCCACCCAACAACTGGAGGCGGCTTATGACGCTTACGGCGCGGAGGTATACCGTCTGGCAATGGCCTTTTTGGGTCAGCACGCCGATGCTGAGGATGTGACCCAGGAGACCTTTTGCCGATTGCTGTACCGCTCTCCTGATTTCGTGGATGAGAGCCATAAGAAGCGCTGGCTTCTCCAGGTTGCAGCCAATTTGTGCAGGAACCAGCTTCGGGGCTTCTGGCGGAAACGGGTGACGCAGTTAGAGGACACCATCCCTGCCGCTGCCCCGGAGGAACTGGAAGCCCTGCATGCGGTTATGGCCCTGCCGGAACAGTACAAGCTGCCTATTCATCTCTACTACTATGAAGGGTACTCGGTGACGGAAATCGCTGAAATTTTAAAGATGGGGAAGTCGGCGGTGAAGATGCGGCTGAAACGGGGCCGTGAATTGTTGAAAATAGAGTTGGAGGGATCAAATTGAATATCAATGACTATCGAAAAGCAATGGACCATATCAATCCGGATAAAGAATTGAAAGAGCGTATTATGAACATAAAAACTTTTCAAAAGCGGTATGTGCCGGTTCACCGCATCCTTGTCAGCACGCTGGCGGCAGTTTTGATGCTGACCTGCGCGGCTTCCGTTGCCCTGGCCGCCAGCCCGGAGCTGCGTACGGCGGTGCTGTCTTTCTTCCGCATGGAGGAGCGGGAGCAGGTGCCCGGTCAGAGCGATGTCGATCAGTCCGATATCAGTCAGCCTGACGTCGATCAGCCGGATATCAGCCAGCCTGACGTCGATCAGTCAGACATCAGCCGGCCGGAGATCAGCCAGACAGAGATCGGCAGTCTGGTCAGTGCCCAGTATATCAAAATGGATCAGAGTTACGGTCTTTCCGGTGGACTGCTCAATAACCTGACCTGGAGCGATGACGGCAGGACGCTTCTGGAGGCCGATTTCTGGGAGATCCGGGACAACGACCTGGTTCCCGTCCAGGTGGACATGCAGACCAGCCAAATTGACATCACATTCCAGGACATTCATTATCAGGGCGAACTGTACTGGTTCATCCGGAATGGGGAGCTGTACTTCTTTCAAGGCAGTCCCTACGGTGTTGACACACGTCCCGAGGACCAGTGGTATGCTGGGAGTATCCCGGGACACAACGATGTATTGCTGCTCAAGCTGGCTCAGGGCAGACAGGCAGACTACTCCGAGTACCCCATGCTTTTCCACCTGGATACCGGCGAAACAGAGGACTTTCTGGCCGGAACAGGCGCAGACCAGCTGGAAAACGCCTACGATTATTCGTGGTCGGAGGATATGCGCAGGGCATTGATCTTATGCGGCATGGGTGCGGATGGGCTGCAGGAATGGCTGTGCGATCTGGATGCCGGGACGCTTATCCGTCTGGAGGAGCTGACCGGGTTGACTGGGGAGGTCAGCGCCAGCTTCGCGGGCAGTGACACGCTGATCCTCACCACCCACACCACGTCTAAGGAGGAGGGAACCTGGCAGACCATCACCTGCTATGCCTGCGACATCCCAACTGGGCAGATGACAAAAACCCTGGACGAGACACATTACTACCGATGGTGGGACGAGCCCTATGGCGCTCAGCTGTTCGGCGGCCGCTGTATTCTGGTCGGCGAGGACGGACAGGTCCGGCTGATCGATCTGAAAACGGGGCTGCAGACTGTCGTAGAGGGATTTACCTGGCAGACAGGGGACAGATTCATGCCAAGCCCCTCCGGCAATAAGCTGCTGTATTATTCCTCTGACTCCAAAGCGGAGGGCCTGGGTATCGTCCAGCTGGGCGTGGTGGATCTGGAAAAGGGCACTTTCATCGCCTTTGACCGGGAAGGTTACGGGAACCTCTACGAGGAGGGCATCGGCTGGAGCAATGACAGTACGGTGAGCATAAACGCCCGCTCTTCCGATGGCGGGACACGGTATCTCATTTTGTATACGTTCTGACAGCGGGAGGCTCCCTTTTCAGGGAGCCTCTTCTGATTATTTTAATGCGGCAGCATAACACTGTTTTTCTTGAAAAATGTAAATTGCCTGAAAGAACTGGAAAATTTTTGCGATTTAATTTACAAGAAGCAGCTTTACTCTCCGGACCATGTAAGACGCAGGGGATTAGGCCGGATCATTCAAAGGAGGTACCGCCAACATGGGATTGTCGGATTTGAACTTTTTATTTCGCTTTCTTCCTGTATTTTTGTTCATTTATTTCTTCTGCCCGGTCAGATACCGGAATGGGATTCTTTTTGGGGCCAGTATTCTGTTTTGCGGATTAAACAGCCTGAAAGGCGCTTTGCTATTGCTGTGTTCCATCACTGTGAGTTACATCCTGATCCGTATCATGGACTCCGGGCGGGGTTCCATGTCCTGGCGCAGGAGCTGGCTTTCTGTGGCGGTGTTATTTCATATAGGACTTCTGTGTTTTTACAAATACAGAATGCCTGTTCTTCCACCTGGTATCAGCTTTTACACCTTTACCCTGCTGTCCGTGGATATCGATGTCTATCTGTACCGGGAGAGAGCCCCGGGAAGCTGGCTGGAACTTGGCGCCTATACCGCCATGTTCCCCAAACTGCTGTCCGGACCGATTACATCATATCATGCCGCCATCAGTCAAGTCCGCTGCCGCAAAGTCAGCGCAAAGAAGATAGAGTATGGACTGTCCCTGGGCATCATAGGACTGGCTTCCAAGGTTATCATTGCAGATACTGTGGGAATCCTCTGGCATGATATCCGGACTGCCGGTTTTGAGAGCATTTCCACTCCGCTGGCCTGGATGGGCGCGGCCGCTTATTCCGTACAGCTGCTGTTTGATTTCCAGGGATACAGCCTGATGGCTCTGGGCCTGGGCAGCATGCTGGGGTTTGACCTGCCCCGGAATTTTGATCATCCATACCGCTCCCGGAGCATCAGCGAATATTATCGCAGATGGCATATGTCTCTGGGACGGTGGTTTCGGAATTATCTGTACATCCCTTTGGGTGGGAGCCGGAAGGGAGCAGTCAGGACGGCTTTTCATCTGCTGGTTGTATGGCTCGTGACGGGAATCTGGCATGGTGTGACGCCGAATTTCGTACTGTGGGGTCTGATATTGGGGACATTTATTGTATTGGAAAAGATCTGGTTTGGAGAATTCCTAAATCGCCACAGGTATCTCTCCCATTTGTATGTATGGTTTATCATTCCCCTGACCTGGGTGATTTTCGCAATTCCGGACTTTAAGGAACTGCAGATTTATTTTTCACGGCTTTTTCCTTTCTGGAGCAGCGGTGTCACCGTAAATGAAAAGGATTGGCTTTACCACGGCAGAAATTATCTGGGCTTCTTCCTGGCGGCGCTGGCGCTCTCATGCCCGCCGGCGGATTATTTATGGAAAAAATACTGGAATACAATGGCAGCAAAGACGGTACTGTTCGCTCTGTTCTGGCTGTGTGTCTACAGACTGGTGAACGGGTCGCATAATCCCTTTCTGTATCTCAGTTTCTGAGGACTCGGGACGCTGCAAAACAACGCAGATGTCCGCAAAAGCGGGCGGGAGGATGAAAAATGAAAAAAAGAAAACACATGATGCCGCTTTTATCCGCTCTTACAGTGAGCATGCTGTGCGCCAATATCATTGCCGCTGTCAGCGCACACAGCATTTACCCCAAAATGGATGACAGTCATACCCCGGCCGTGGAACTGTCCAATGTCTTCGCAAAGCTATCCGTCCCTGCAGTTTCTGTATCAGACAATCTTCCCGATAGCCAGCCTGAAAGCGTATCCGTCAGCAACTCTTCCGGTCAATTTTCTTTTGTGGAAGTGTCGCAGGATTATTTTGATGATGCTCTTCTCATTGGGGATTCCCGTGTGACCGGCATCCAGCTTTATTCCGGCTGGGACAATATCACTTACTATGCGGAAAGCGGCATGACCATTTACCGCATGTTTGACTGCAAAGCCGCAAAAGAAGACGGCAGAACGCTGACCATCGAAGAAGCGCTGCAGGAGCGCTCCTTCGGCAAGATCTATCTGGAAATCGGCATTAATGAGATGGGCACCGGCACGGTGGACTCCTTTATGGAGGCATACGAGGACGCTGTAAATCACCTGCGCAAGCTGCAGCCGGAGGCCATTATTTATGTCTGTGGTATCATGTATGTCAAACAGGCCAGATCGGAATCCGACCCGATTTTCAACAATCCGAATATTCAGGCCCGTAATGACCGCATCTCTCAACTGGCTGACGGAGAACATATCTTCTACCTGGACATCAATGAAGTGATGGCGGATGAGACCGGCAGTCTGAATCCTGATTATACCTGGGATGAGGTTCACCTGCTTGGAAAATATAATATTCTATGGCTGGAGTATTTCTGTAAACATGGTATTGTAAAAGACAACTAATTCTTCACAATGGGAATCTCATACAGCACTTCATAGCTGTCGTCAATGATTCCGCCATAGGGGTCTGTTTCCATTTTGCTGCGAATTACTTTCAGGGTCAGCTGCGCGCCCACTTGTTCCGGCTTGATGAACCAGTAGCCGTATGTGTCATTGTCCCTGTTTGGATAGGATGTATAATCATTGCCCAGCTCATCAGACAGGATGAACCGATAATCGTCCTCATTATGCCCGATGGTGCCGCAGTCGATAAACAGTGTCACATAAAGGGCGGATTCTTCAATACGCTCCAGTGAGATTCTGTGCTCCCCGAATGTATAAGTTTTGCCGATGTTCCAGCTTCTGTCCGTAAAGCAGGATGTGGGGGTAAAGGTGCTGGTAAAGCCTTCGCCGTCCTGTTCATAGAGCAGCTGGACAGTCAGTTCCTTTCCTGTCAGATCCTGCCCCTCCATACCGTTTAAGTCAATGCAGTACAGATAGGTCGCTTTTGTTTCGCCCGCCGCATAACTTTCCACATAGAGTCCTTCCATGTATTCTGACTGGCAGAGCACCGTATTCCCTTCTTTAAGATAGAAAAACCATGGGAGGAAATAGGAGTGGAAAGAGCCGTCCCTGGCTTCTTCCAGACCACTCCAGTCAAAGGTGTAGCACAGCAGGACACAGTGGTCCTCCAACACCGCGCTGTTCAATGTGCCGACTATCCCGCCGCATTCCTGCGTGTCATCTATACGGACAGCATAGGCGGCTTCAATATCGGCAAAATTCTGCATGATGATGCGGTCCGCATTTGCCCGATTGGCAAGAAAGTGACCGATTGCCGGGACGGCGGCGGTGCTGACCGTGCCGATGAGCAATACTATGGCGGCCGCCAGAGTGATGCTGAAACGCATTCTGGTTCGCCGGGATTTATGTGTCTTTGCCTGCGCGTCGATATATTCCTGTATGTACTCTTCATCCACACTTCCAATGATATTCAGAAGCTGTTCGCTCATTTTTCCGCTCATATGAAGATTCCCCTTTCCGTCAGATGTTTTTTCAGCTTGTTCCGCATTCTGGAGAGACGGATATTTATGGTGTTTTTTGTCACCCGGCTGCTTTCCGCCAGTGATTCTATGGATTCGAGAGCAAAGTAGCGGCCCATGAAGAGGATTCGGTCTTCGGCGGACAGTCCGACAAGAAAATCGTTTATGGCCTGCCGCAGTTCGTCGGCGTCTTCATCAAATGCGGCGCCTCCGGGAATGCAGTCCTCCAGTTCATCCAGAGCGACCAGGTAGACGCCTCCGCCCCGCTTTTGGGCCGTCAGGCGGCGGAGACGGTCTATGGATCGCCGCCTGGTCAGCATGACGGCATAGGAAGCAATCGATGCGGGACGTTTTGGTGGGATGGTATTCCAGATGTCCAGCAGGGTATCATTAACACATTCCTCGGCATCCTGCGCCGTTGGAAGGATTTGCCTTGCGAAATTTTTCAGCAGCGTGCCATACCGGCGTATGATCTCATCCAGAGCGGATTCCCTGCGCTGCCAGAGCAAAGCGATGATTTCGGTATCTTCCATAAGTTTCTCCTTTGATTCTTCTTTCATAAGTATAGCATTATTTCATGTTCTCATCCAGACAGAAATGCACCCTGTTTCGTATGCCATTATTGTAAACCAAAAATAAATATGGTTGACAATTGAAAGCTGATGTGTATAATTCTATTATGAAAAACTTGAATCGGAGGAACCATAACATGAAAAAACAAAAAGTATATCAATTGACTACCTGTGCATTGATGACCGCGCTGATGTGTGTGCTTGGGCCGATGTCTATTCCGATCGGACCCATTCCGGTTTCTTTGACAAACTTTGCCATATTCCTTTCTGTTTACCTTCTTGGTATGAAGGGCGGCACAATCAGCTATGTTGTCTATCTGTTATTGGGTGCGGCAGGTGTGCCTGTTTTTTCCGGCTATCAGGGAGGACTGTCAAAATTAGCCGGCCCAACCGGTGGATTCCTGATAGGCTTTATCCTCACGGCATTGATTGCCGGTTTTGTTATGGAGCGCTCCCATTACCATACAGTCATCACGATGATCGGCATGATGGCCGCTATGTTGGTGGCCTATTTTTGCTGTGTAGTATGGTTTGTTTTCCAAATGCAGTGTGATATATGGTATGCGCTTACAACATGCGTATTTCCGTTTCTTATTATTGACGTCATCAAGATATTGGTTGTAATAGCAATGGGGAAAGCAATCCGTAATGCACTGGTCAAAGCGGGGCTGTTATCAATACATAAAGAGGAGTGAGTTTATATGGATATCATTACATTGGCAGAAAAAATTATCGAGGGCAGACGTATCAGCAGACAGGATGACTTAAGCATATTTCTTAACTGTGATTTGCAAAAACTTTGTGAAGGAGCAGACCGTATTCGATCTTATTATGTTGGTGAAAAAGTGGATCTCTGCTCCATCATCAATGGCCGCAGCGGTCGCTGTCCGGAAGACTGCAAATATTGTGCACAGTCCGCTCATCACCATACAGGCTGTGAGGTGTACGATTTTCTTCCGGAAGAAACCATTGTGAACGCATGCAGGCTGAATGAAAGTGAAGGCGTGGACCGTTTCTCGATTGTAACTGCGGGCAGAGCGCTGACCGGGGAGGAATTTCAGAAAGCGCTCCATGCATTTGAAAGAATGCATGCGGAGTGCAAAATTGACTTGTGCGCATCTATGGGGTTTCTTACCGCGGAACAGCTGCACAAACTCCACCAGGCGGGTGTGACCAGCTATCACCACAATATTGAAACTTCCCGGCGTTATTTCCCTTATATCTGTACGACCCACACTTATGAGCAGAAGGTGGAAACTTTAAAACGGGTGAAAGCAGAAGGTATGTGCGCCTGCTCCGGCGGAATTATTGGTATGGGCGAAACATGGGAAGATCGGCTGGATATGGCAATCAGTCTGGCAGAACTGGGCATTGATTCCATTCCCATCAATGCTCTGATGCCGATTTCCGGTACACCTTTGGAGAATCAGCCGCCGCTTACGGAAAGCGATATTTTAAGAACCATTGGATTTTTCCGCTATATCAATCCTGATGCCAATATCCGTTTGGCGGCAGGACGCGCACTGCTCACAAATGATGGCGAACTGGCCTTTCGATCAGGCGCATCCGCTTCTATTACCGGCAATATGCTTACTACAGCCGCCCGTGCAACAATCCGCAGCGATAAGCAAATGTTACGGGAACTTGGGAGAGATGTGACGCCGGTCTATGATTTATAAAATCCCTGTTTGACAGTGACAGAGGATGGGGGGTATAATTGTTTTGCATCGGATACCTGGTATGGACTGCATAAAGGGCAGGCAGCGCCGGATATGAAATAATACTTAAATAGGCAACAGGAGAAAAACAAAAATGATGATGTATACGGATACATCCAAGGGACACAATTTTGCGAAGGATCCGGCGGTAGTCCGATTCGGCGGAACATACCTGATGTATTACTCCATTCTCACATTTCTGCAGGACGGAAAGAATAAACTTGGAATCGGGATTGCGAGGAGTACTGATCTGGAAAACTGGGAAAGAGTCGGTGAAATTGAAGAAGAAGGGGAATTGGAAGCCGCGGGAATCGGCGCACCTGGAGCTCTTGTGTATCAGGGAAAGGTACATTTATTTTATCAGACTTACGGCCGTTTTGAAAAGGATGCAATCTGTCATGCCTGGTCGGAAGATGGGATTCATTTTATCAGAAATTTGTCCAATCCAATTGTGAGGGCGCAGGGGAACTGGAACAACGGAAGGGCTATCGATGCGGATGTCTGTGTGTTTCATCAGGAATTGTTCCTGTATTTTGCAACCAGGGATCCGGAAGGAAAGATTCAGATGCAGGGGGTGAGTAAATGCCCTCTGGACGGTCGGTTTGAGCGGGATAGCTGGGTACAATGCTGCGAAGAAAGTATTTTAAGACCGGAGCTTGAGTGGGAACAGGAATGCATTGAAGCTGCGGCTGCTATTGCAAAAGGCGGTAAGATATATCTGTTTTATGGGGGAGCTTACAACAATTGTCCACAGCAGATCGGAGTGGCTGTAAGTGAAGACGGCATTCACTTTCGTAGACTGCAGGATGAACCATTTATGAGAAATGGAGAAGAAGGAAGCTGGAATGCCTCGGAGTCAGGACATCCTTATGTGTTTGAGGATGAGGACGGGCGGATCTATCTTTTTTTTCAGGGAAACAATGACAATGGGAAATCCTGGTATCTGTCCAGGGTGGAGATTGGGTTTGAAGACGGAATTCCGTATATTATGAAATAAACAGAAATTTGCTCAATGGTATGGTACGAATGGAAGACAGGAGATATTTCATAAATGAATACAAAAGAAACTGCATTATATTATCAGAATCCTATTTTAAAGGGCTATGCCGACCCGGATGTATATTATGAAAATGGTATTTATTATCTGTATGCTACTTCCTATCATGTAGAGAGAGGATATGAGGTATACAGTTCCGCGGATTTAGTCCACTGGGAAAAAAGGGGTATGGCGCTTACAGAGGCATGGAATTTTAAGAAAAATTACTGGGCTCCGGATGTCAAGAAGATAGGAAGCCGTTATATCATGGCGGCGTCTGTGGAGGAGCATCTGGGACTGGCGGTAGCAAAACAGCCTGAAGGTCCATTTGTCCCAGAGGAACATTGGCTGTTTGATTGTTCGATCGATGGTCATATTTTTCAGGATACAGATGGAAGCTTATATTTATATTATGTCAGCTGGAGAGAGGGGCACAGGTATGGATTGTATGGCTGTCAATTGGATATTTTGACTCTGATGCCCGTCCGTGACAGTGAGCGGCTTCTGTTTGTGGCCGAGGAGCCTTATGAATGCTGCCAGGCTCCTGTGGTTGAAGCGCCTTATATGCTTTGCAGGGATGGCCTTTATTATCTGACTTATTCGGGCAGTCATTATCAGAGTCCAAATTACTGCGTTGCTGCTGCTGTCAGTGATGCGCCATTGGGAGAATACCACAGATGTTCTGAAAATCCGATTTTGATAGGAAATGAGAAGATAAGCGGCTGCGGTCATCATTGTATTGTCCATACACCCGGAGGGGAGATGTATTTGCTTTATCATACACATGCGGCACCTGACGGGAGGATACATCCTCGTCAGCTGGCCCTGGACAGATTGTATTGGGAAAATGGGCGGTTGGTTACTTCGGGACCTACCATAACACCCCAGCCCATGCCGGGGAAAAATCTCATGAGGGAGTATCGCGAATACAAGGAGGAGCTATGATGGAAAATCATTTTCCGGGCGGAGTGTGGCCGGTCATGCTGACGCCCTTTACGGAGGACAACAAAGTGGACTATGCCGCTTTGGAGGAATTGATCGAATGGTACCGCGGGGAGGGTGTATCCGGCCTGTTTGCGGTCTGTCAGTCCAGTGAAATGTTTTATCTGAGTCTGGAGGAGCGCGTGCAGATCGCGCGGTTTGTCAAACAAAAGGCGGGAAATCTGCCTGTTATCGCTTCCGGGCATATCAGCGACAGGCTGGAGGATCAGGCGCAGGAACTGTGCCTGATGGGAGAGACAGGGGTGGATGCGGTGATCCTCATTACCAACCGGCTGGCTGCAAAAGAGGACAGTGACCAGGTCTGGCTGAAAAATCTGGAGAGACTGCTGGAGAAGCTGCCGGAGGACATAAAGCTGGGCTTTTATGAATGCCCTTATCCGTATAAAAGGGTGCTGTCGAAAGAGATGGCCGGATGGTGCGCGGATACGGGACGGTTCTATTTTCTGAAAGATACCAGCTGTGATATAGAGAATATAAAGGATAAACTGGAGGTATGCCGGGGTACCAATCTGAAAGTCTATAATGCCAACACGGCTACTCTGCTGGAATCTCTGCGGGCGGGAGCCGCCGGGTACAGCGGCGTGATGGCAAACATGCAGGGGTCGCTGTACAGGAAACTCTGTGAGGATTATGCCTCGGAGGATCTGACCGGGCTTTCGGACCGGCTGACTATATGTGCCCTGATTGAGAGACAGGTCTACCCGGTGAACGCGAAATTTTATCTGCAGGAGGAGGGGCTGCATATGCAGACCTGCTGCCGTGTCCGGGATGCCGGCGAACTGAACCGGACGGCCATGGAGGAGGTTCGGATGCTTCGCAGAATCACGCAGAGGATGAAAGAAGAGTATATAAGATAGAAGAGGAAGCAGGCCGGTTTCATGAGAATTGACACTTATGAGAATTGACAATTATGGAGAAACGTAGTATCTTAAATGGTAGGGGAGTAGTAAAGTTATACAGAAAATGAAGAGGAGAGGCCTATGGAAAGGCAGCGGATCTTGATTGTTGATGATGAGGAAATAAACCGCGCGATACTGGAGGAGATGTTTCTGGACGAATACGAGACGCTGGAAGCATCAAACGGCCAGGAGGCGATCCGGCTTCTTGAGAATAATCAGAATATTGTTTTGATGCTGCTGGATGTGGTCATGCCTGTCATGGACGGTTTCAAAGTATTGGAATATATGCAGGAGCATGATTTACTGAAAGAGATTCCTGTGATCCTGATTACCGGGGAGGATGCCTTAAACAGCGATGACCAGGCATATGCCTACGGCGTGGCGGACGTAATGCACAAGCCCTTTTATCCGCATATTGTCAAGAGAAGAAGTCATAATATCATTGAACTGTATCAGAACGAGCGCAATATGAAGCTGCGGCTGAAAGAACAGGAGGAGGCCATACGGGCACAGGAGAAAGCCATACGTGAGAATAATGAGTTTATGGTGGATGTGCTCAGTTCTGCTGTGGAAACCAGAAGCGCCGAGACAGGAGAGCATACAAAGAGAATCAAATATTTTACCAAAATCATGCTGAAATATCTGATGGAGTATTTTCCTCAGTACGGAATAACGCCTGTTCAGGTGGAGGAAATCGCGGCGGCTTCCGTTCTGCATGATCTGGGGAAGATCGGAATTCCGGACGCTATTCTCCTGAAACCGGGACGCCTGGATCCGGAGGAATTTGAGATCATGAAGTCGCACACCGTCATCGGCTGCGAACTTCTGGAAAAAACATACAAGAATCAGAACAGTGAATTTTACCGGTATTGTTATGATATATGCCGTCATCACCACGAGAGATGGGACGGGAAAGGATATCCCGATAAGCTGGCGCAGGACGAGATTCCGCTCAGCGCTCAGGTGGTAGCCGTTGCGGATGTCTTTGACGCGCTGGTGACGCCGAGGGTATATAAGAAAGAGTTTTC
>JAAVAG010000153.1 GCA_014804185.1 Lachnospiraceae bacterium | reverse complement strand
CTGTGGCAAATGAATTTGGTGTGCCGCTTATTTTTGCGAAAAAGACCAAGTCCATCAATATTGAGGGAGAAATGTACGTGGCCGAAGTGGAATCCTTTACCCACAAAAACAAAAATCAGGTCATTGTATCCAAAAAGTTTCTGAATGAAAACGATCATGTTCTGATTGTGGATGACTTCCTGGCAAATGGCTGCGCGTTGCAGGGGCTGATTTCCATTGCCGAATCTGCAGGCGCTACTATTGAAGGGCTGGGGATAGCCATAGAAAAGGGATTTCAGATCGGAGGCCGTGTCATCCGAAATCTGGGCTATCATCTGGAGTCGCTGGCTATAGTGGAATCGATGGACGCGGAAACAGGCACGATCCGGTTCCGTGAACAATCATAGAGCAGAAGAATGCAAACAGTAAACAAAAGAGAGGATAAATCCATGAAAAACAATTTAAAGCTTTCGGAAAAGGCTTTTCAACTGGACGGAAAGTTGCCGCTGCGCCAGGCGATTCCTCTGGGGCTGCAGCATGTGCTCGCCATGTTTGTCGGCAACCTTACGCCACTGATCATCATCACCGGCGCATGCGGTATTGCAAGCGATGAGTTTGCCAGCCTGCAGCTGAGTCTGCTGCAGAACGCCATGCTGATTGCAGGTATTGTCACGCTGGTGCAGCTTTTTTCCATCGGCCCCATTGGCGGCAAAGTACCCGTCATTATGGGGACTTCTTCCGGTTTTATCGGTGTGTTTAGAAGTGTCGCTTCCACCATGGGCGGCGGTGTGATTGCCTATGGCGCAATCATGGGAGCATCCCTGATTGGCGGTCTGTTTGAGACAGTGCTGGGGTTCTTTTTAAAGCCCCTGCGCAAATTTTTCCCCGCCGTTGTCACCGGTACGGTTGTGATGTCCATAGGCTTAAGCCTGATTTCCGTTGGAATCAATTCCTTTGGAGGAGGAGATACTGCAGTTGACTTTGGATCCGTGGAAAATCTGTGTCTGGCATTGTTTGTCCTGGTAATGATTCTGGTTTTCAAGCACGCTACAAAGGGGTTCCTCAGTTCTTCTTCCATTCTGCTGGGCATTATCTGCGGCTATATTGCAGCCGGTATTATGGGGCTTGTGCTTCCTGCAACCGGTGTTACGGCGGAAGGAGTAGAGTACACCAAGGCATGGGTATTAGAATGGCAGAAAGTTGCCGATGCCGCCTGGTTTGAAATTCCAAAGCTGATGCCTGTCAAGCTGAGGTTTGATCTGCGGGCCATCATTCCGGTTCTGATCATGTTTGTTGTTACCGCTGTGGAAACAGTGGGAGATATTTCCGGCGTTATGGAAGGCGGCTTGGGACGTGAGGCCACCGACAAAGAATTGTCCGGCGGCGTTGCCTGTGACGGTCTGGGGTCCAGCTTTGCGGCTCTGTTTGGCGTATTGCCCAACACCTCTTTCAGCCAGAATGTGGGGCTGGTTGCCATGACCAAAGTTGTCAATCGTTTTACGCTGGCTACAGGTGCTGTTTTCCTGATTCTGTGCGGCCTGTGTCCCAAGCTGGGCGCGCTGGTTTCCATTATGCCGCAGTCCGTTTTGGGCGGCGCTGCGGTTATGATGTTTTCCTCCATCGTAATCAGCGGTATTCAGCTGATTACCAAGGAGCCTCTTAGTCCCAGGAATCTGTCTATTGTGTCAGTGGCACTGGGCGTGGGTTACGGCATGGGCGCAAACACCGGCATTCTGGCTCATGCGCCGGAGGCCATTCGGTTGATCTTCGGCGGTTCCGGCATTGTTCCGGCCGCTATGGTGGCTATTTTGCTGAATATTCTGCTACCAAAAGACAAAACGAAAGAAACAAGTCTTTCATAATTCTGACAGAAATTTCAGGTCTTCCGGACTGTCAATATCCATCAGTTCATATGGATCCCGAACAGGTATTTTACGAACCTGTTCGGGATATTTTGTTAAAATAAAACTTCCGCCCTTGTCCTTGGGAAGTGTCAGGAGTTCCGGGAAAGCCCATTTGGGAAACAATACGGGAGAACCGACAGTATCCTCCCAGGCAGTGCGCCAGATTAAGTCTTTTTCGCTGGCTGCGCTCAGGGCGAGAGCGGCGATGGTATCCGGCCGCAGCAGGGGCTGATCCCCGGGGCAGAACATACAGCCGTCCAACTCATGATACAGATCCTGATCCAGCGACGGACTTAAGGCCTGAAGTCCCAGACGGATGGTATCGCTGCGCCAGGGAAGGTCATGAAAGATGACCGGAATGCCCTGCTTACGGCAAAGTGCTTCTACCTCCTGGTGGCGGGTGACGACAACACGTCTGAGAAAGATTTTTTCCGTAACGTCCAGCGTCCACTGGATTAAAGGTTTTCCTTTGAAATCGGCCATCAGTTTGTTGCTGCCGAAGCGCTTGCCCAATCCGGAAGCCATAATGACACAGCCCAGGCGGCCGACAGGGCGATCCGGAAAGAATTCCGAATATAGTCGGCGGCTGGCCAGAGTGCAGGCGTCCCGATAAGATTCATATCGAATCAGCCACTCCTTTCCCGCCGCTGTCAGGCGGCTGCCGCCTCCGCCTCTGCCGCCGGTGGCACGAACAGTCAGCGGAAAACCAAGGGCGTCTTCTGCATTTTTCAGGATTTTCAGCGCTTTTGTATAGGCCATATCCATGGAGGCGGCCGCAGCGCGCAGGGAGCCGCTCCTTTCCAGCGCATGCAGCAGGCGGGCAGGCCCTTCTCCGAAAAATTTTTGTCCGTCGTCGTCCACAAGAGTAATACGCGTTACAACTTTCATTCGTCTGTCTCCTGTTTTGTCTCCTCATTCAGCATCACAAGATGTTTTCGTCCGCTGCGGCTTATGAATCCGGCCAGGCTGATTTTGCCGTATATTTGCTGCAGCATTGTTTCCATTTTTTCGAGAGAATCTTCTTTCGGGCAAAGGGATCCCAGGACGCTGCCATCCGAGAGCAGAAGCAGTATGTCGCAGTAGTTCAAAGCCAGAGAAGGATCGTGAAGAGTCACTATGGCAGCCCTGCGGTCATCTGACAGCCAGTTTCGCAGAATGTCCAGCATCCTGTATCGAAAATGGAAATCCAGCGCACTCTCGGGTTCGTCCAGCAAAAGAAGACGGCTCTGGCAGCAGAGAGTGCGGGCGAGGATGCAAAGCTGCTTCTGTCCTTCGCTGAGTGTCTGATAATTCTTTTCTTCGCTGTCCTTAAGTCCCACCAGTGCCAGTGCCCTGCGGCCCTCTGCTTTCATGGCGGCAGTGGGGCGCTCCAACAGGCCGAGCCGGGGATTACATCCCATCAGAACCACATCAAGTACGGAGATATCGATGGAGATTCCGCTTCTCTGCGGAATGTAGCTGCAATGACGGGCCAGCTGTCGGGGAGACAGCTTTTCCAGGATCTTTCCGTCCAATGTGCAGCTTCCCGTATGTGGCAGAATTCCGCAGACGGCTTTCAGCAGGGTGGTTTTGCCGCTGCCGTTCGCGCCCAAAATGCCAAGCAGACATCCGCTGTCCATTGAAAAAGACAGATTATTTACAATCGTTTTTCTGCCGTATCCGGCTGTGATGTTGGAGGCTGCGAAAAAATTCATATACTTTTTCTCCGAATGATAAGTATGATCAGAAAGGGCGCGCCTAACAGGCTGGTAAAAATACTTACAGGCAGTTCGGCAGCGGCAGCGCTGCGGGCAAGAATATCTGCGCCGGTGAGCAGACAGCTTCCCAATAAACCGCCAAGCAGCATAGTGCCCGGGCGGTTGTTCTTTGTCATAAGCCGTGCGCCGTGGGGAGCAAGCAGACCCACAAAGCTGATCAGCCCTGTAAGGCTTACCACGGCGGACACTGCCAGCGTTGCCGTAAGCAGAACAAAAAGCCGCAGCTTTCCCACGCTTACGCCCAGCATTCGGGTTTCGCCCTCCTCGCCGGACAGCAGGATGATCTGACGGTGAAGAGGAAAAAGTACTCCAAGACAGAGGATGCACAGCAATATATTACCGGCTATGGAATAGCTGCTGATTCCGCTTAAACTGCCCATGATCCAGTATTCGATGGAAGCAAGCTGTCTTTCCGGATCGGCGGTCATTTTCAGGCACATCAGCGCTGTCTGGGCCAGGGAGTGGACGGCAATCCCGGCCAAAACGATAGTGCCTTTTTTCCCGTTTCTGTCCAGTGAGGAAAGTCCAAGTACGATCACAACCGCCAGCAGTGCGCCCGCAAAAGAGGAAACTGTCACCGCAGTGGCGCCGGAAAGAAACAGGATGCCTGCCGCAGCTCCCGCACTGGCGCCGGAGGATACTCCGATGATATCAGGGGATGCGAGCGGGTTGTGGAATACCGTCTGATAGACAAACCCCGCTGTACCCAGTGCAAATCCGCCGATAACGCCGACCAGGGTTCTGCTTGCCCGAAGCGTCAGGAAAACCCGCCATTGCAGTTCATTGCCGTCTAAAAGTTCCCGGATGGACAGGGGGTATTTTCCAACGAACAGGCTGACGACGACAAGAGCAGCCGTCAGGAACACCCCTGCCGCACACAAAGATTTAGTTTTCACTGTAGATGAAACCATAGAAAGCCTCATAATAGGAATCAATCCGCGCAGCGCAGTCTGCTTCGGCGCAAAGATCGGGATGCAGGATGCCGGAGAGCCATACCGCGCCTAAAATACCGCTGGGAACCGGGCTGTCCCATGCCTCTGCTTTATCGGGCATCTGATACACGTGGCCGTTTGTTATGGCGGTGCAGGCAGCCAGGTTTGGATCTGCAAGAACATCCTCTACGCTGTAATCCGCGTCGGAGGCAAGTATAATATATTCGGGATCCCAGGCCAGCAGCTGCTCATAGCTGATTTCCGCCCAGTAGGAGTCGGAAATCTCGGCAGCCACATTGATGCCGCCGGCCAGACGGATCATATCCGACTGGTACATGGCATCACCGGCGGTGGACAGCATGCTGGAATTTCCGGCCAGGTAAACGCTGGGGGAGTCCGAATCGGCCAGCGTTTTGGTCAGCCGTTCCTCCTGAGCGGCAGTGAAATCCAACAGGGCCTGTGCCTGCGTTTCGGTATTGGTAGCGGCGGCAATCAGATGGATCATTTCGGTGAGCAGTTCCTGATTTTCCGGATTTACCAGCAGAACGGAGATGCCCAGCTCTTCCAGCGTCTGCGCGGCGTTTTGCAGCTTGACGGGCAGAATGACAAGATCCGGCTCCAGAGCGATGCAGCCTTCCAGGTCAAATTCTTTTGCGGAACCGACACTGGGAAGATTCATCAGATCCGGGGCGCTGAGCCGGTATATGGAACGCTTGTCTGCCTTGGCTTCGATACCAACCATTCTGTCATCCAGATCCAGAGCGATCAGAAGACTGGTGGAGATATAGTAGCCGCTGACCAGCTTCTGTGGTTCTTCCGCAATGGTCACTTCCCGCCCTGCCTGATCGGTAAGCGTGATCGGGTATCGGTCTGTGACTTTATCATCTGTGTTTCCGGGTTCGGTGTTGCCGCAGGCTGCTATGGACAAGGCAATTGCCAGAGCGAGCAGCAGTGAAAGTATTTTTTTCATAATTTTTCCCTTTCGTTAT
>JAAVAG010000152.1 GCA_014804185.1 Lachnospiraceae bacterium | reverse complement strand
TGCTCATCTCGGTCATTGGTATGGTATATCCCATCGTGACCAATAAAATGCTCAATATCTATATCCCGGAGAAAATGTATTCCACTATCGTCACCGCGGGCCTGATCGTGCTGGCTCTGTACATAGTGCGCATGCTTCTGCGATATTTTGTGCAATATTATGGACATATGATTGGCGTAAAGATGCAGTCCCAGATGCGCCAGGATCTGTTCGCCCATCTGGAAAAGCAGCCCTTTCGGTTTTATGACAATCACGAGACCGGCCGCATCATGACACGTATCACCAGCGACTTATTTGAGGTATGTGAACTGGCGCATCACGGTCCCGAAAACCTGCTGATCAGTACAGTGATGATCGTTTTATCTTTCGCCTATCTGCTCATGATAGACCCGATCCTGACGCTGATCATATTTACCTGTGTACCGATTCTGGTTGTCGTCACACTGTACTTCCGCCGTGCCATGAGCCGCGCTTTCGATGACCGCCGCAAAAGCAACGCCACCATCAACGCCGCCGTGGAAAGCAGTATCACCGGTATCCGGGTGACTAAAGCTTACACCAACAGCAAGCGGGAAGTAGAAAAATTCCGGGAGGGGGACAAACAATTCGTGGATGCATCATGCCGCGCTTATCGCGCCATGGCTCAGTTTCATTCCTCCACTTCTTTTGTAACAGATATTTTTAATGTATTCATCCTGATTGCAGGAGGTCTGTTCTTATATTCGGACAGAATATCTTTTGGTGATTATTCCACTTTCATCGTCTCGGTCAATCTGTTCATCAACCCGGTAAATACTCTGATCGGTTTTATGGAACAGTTCCAGAACGGTGTCAGCGGGTTTAAACGCTTTGTGGAAATCATGGATGCAGCGCCGGAAGAGGATGAGCCGGATGCAAAAGAATTGAAGAATGTTCAGGGTGTCATTGAATTCAAAAACGTCACCTATTCCTATGATCCTTCCAAAGAAGTCCTTCACGATATCAACCTGCGGCTGGAAAAAGGACGCAAACTTGCCCTGGTAGGACCCTCCGGCGGCGGCAAAACCACACTGTGCCATCTGCTGCCGAATTTCTACAGGCTTCCGGACGGAAAAGGCGCCATCCTGATCGACGGCATGGACATCCGTCATCTGACCATGGACTCTGTCCGACGCAGCATCGGCATTGTCCAGCAGGATGTATTTCTCTTTGTGGGAACGATTCGTGAAAATATTCTCTATGGACGTCCCGACGCTACCGAAGAAGAAGTATATGAAGCGGCAAAGCGCGCCAACATCCATGACTATGTAATGACTTTGGAAAAAGGTTATGACACGGAGATTGGCGAGCGGGGCGTCAAATTATCCGGCGGCCAGAAACAGCGCCTGAGTATTGCCCGCGTATTTTTGAAAAATCCCGCGATTCTGATTCTGGACGAAGCCACCAGCGCATTGGACAACACCACAGAAGTGCTCATCCAGCAGGCGCTGGATGAGCTATGCAAAGGACGCACTACTCTGGTAGTCGCACACCGCCTTTCGACTATCCGCAACGCCGATGAGATCGCTGTGGTTATAAACGGATCCATCACCGAGCGCGGCACTCACGAGGAACTTATGGCGGCAGACGGCACTTATAAGAAATTATACTCCCTTCAGTTCCGGGACAATGATTTCTTTGAATAAACAGTTGGGTACAAAGGACAGGAGGCTCACATTCCGATCATAGACGAAAACTCTTTCATCATCTCAGAGATTCTGATCTGCTGTGGGCAGACTTTCTCACAGCCCCGGCAGCCGATACAGCTTGCTGGCCGCTTTTCCTCCGGCATGCTTCCCACCGCCATGGGTGCGATAAAGCCGCCGCCTGTGATCTTGTGCTCATTGTACAGAGCAATCAGCTCCGGGATGGGAAGTTTCTTCGGGCAGTGGCTGGTGCAGTAATGGCAGGCCGTGCAGGGAAGTCCGCCTTTCCGGGTTTCCTCGTCCGCATGCTTCACCAGTGTGTCAAGTTCCTCCCCGCTCAGAGGTTCATCCGTTTCAAAAGTGGCAATATTTGCTTTCAGCTGCTCCAGATCAGACATGCCGGAGAGCACTACAGTGATGCCGGGAATGCCCTGCAGGAAACGGAACGCCCATCCGGGAACCGTCTCCTCCGGACGCATGGCTTGCATCGCGGCAGTCATTTCTTCCGACGCCTTTGCCAGCTTACCGCCCCGCAGCGGTTCCATCACCCAGAGGGGAATCCCTGCTTTCTGTATAAGCTCAGCTTTCTCCTGCGCATTCTGAAAATGCCAGTCCATGTAGTTCAGCTGCAGCTGACAAAATTCCATATGCTTTCCGTAGGCATCCAGAAACCGCCGGATCACCTCCACGCTTCCGTGTGCGGAGAACCCAAGATGACGGATGCGTCCGTTTTCCTTTTGCTTTAACAGGTACTCCAAAATCCCATACTTCGGATCCAGGTAAGCGTCTATATTTCCCTCATAGACATTGTGGAACAGATAAAAATCAAAATAAGGAGTCTGGCATTTTTCCAGCTGCTTCTCAAAAATTTCTTCCACCTTATCCATGTTGGAAAGGTCATATCCCGGAAACTTGGTGGCAAGATAATAGCTTTCCCTGGGGTAGCGGGACAGATACTTCCCGGCAGTCAGTTCCGAGTTGCCGTCATGGTAGCCCCATGCCGTATCAAAATAGTTGATTCCGCTCTGATACGCATAGTCTATCATCTGTGCGGCCGCAGCTTCATCCACCACTCCGTCGTCTCCGCCCACCACGGGCAGGCGCATCATGCCCAGTCCCAGATTGGATAACTGAATATCCTGAAATTGTCTGTAAATCATGTGAAATCCTCCTGATTCTATTTGAATTTTATGCTTCTGACAGTTCCTTACGCCGCTCTCATCTGCCGCCGCCCTGCAGCTGCTGTTTGTTGTACTGCAGCGTATAAAGATCGTAATACTTTCCCTTCTGCGACAAAAGCTGCTGGTGACTGCCCTGTTCCACGATCCGCCCATGGGACAGCAGAATAATGTTGTCGGCATGCTGGATGGTGGAAAGCCTGTGAGCCACGATCAGCATGGTGCCGATATTTTTCATCTTCTCCAGGCTGTCCTGGATCAGCAGTTCCGTCTCCGTATCAATGTTTGCGGTAGCCTCGTCCAGAATCATGACCGCCGGCTTGTGGATAATGGTGCGGGCAAAGGAGAGAAGCTGGCGCTGGCCCGCGGAGAAATTGTTGCCCCTCTCCCGCACCGCCTCGTCCAGTCCGTTTTCCAGCCTGCCGATAAAGGTGTCCGCATTGACATAGCGGCATGCCTCCCACACTTCCTCGTCGGTCACATCCTCCTTGCGCAGCACAATGTTGCTGCGGATATCGCCGGAGAACAGAAACACATCCTGGAGCATCTGACCAAAATACCGCCGCAGAGAGGATATTTTGATTTTTCGGATATCAATGCCGTCAATGAGAATCTGGCCTTTCTGGATATCATAGTTACGGCAGATCAGACTTAAGATCGTGGTCTTTCCGGAACCGGTGGAACCCACAAAAGCCACCGTCTGCTTCGGCTCCACATGGAAGCTGACGCCCTGCAGAACCCACTCTCCCGGCTTATAGCAAAACCAGACATCCCGGAATTCGATCTCTCCCCGAAGACCGGTCAGTTCCATGGCGTCAGGCTCATCCACCACCTCCGGCTCCATATCCAGAATGGTGAAAATCTTCTCCGCCGCGGCAAAGGAGCGCTGCAGCATGTCAAACTGCTCCGCCAGGGTCTGGATGGGATTGAAAAACCGTGAGATATACATATAAAAAGATACCATGATACTGCTGTCGATCACCTGTCCAAAATAGTGGATATCCTTGATATACCCCTTGGCCCCGAAATAAAACAGACACAGGTTGGAAGAGATAAAGAGCATGTAAACCATAGGCCGGAAAATGCCAAAGACAAACATCCGGTTCATTTTGGCGTTTCGCAGCTTCCGGCTGCGGCTTAAAAAGTCGTTCATCTTCCGCTCCTCCCGGTTGAAGATCTGGGTAATCTTCATGCCGGACAGATTTTCGGACAGATAGGTGTTAATGTCCGTGGTGGCATTGTTGACCTGGCGGTGCACTTTGCGGGAAAATTTCCGGAAAATCACGGTAAAGAGCACCACAAACGGCACAAAGCAGAGCACTACCAGGGTCAGCGCATAGTTCAGCATCAGCATGGCTCCCAATACGCCCACGATCACCATGGCGTTTTTCGCCAGAGTCACCAGGATATTGGTAAACATGTACGAGATGGCGTTGGGATCATTGGTCACCCTGGTCACCAGCTTGCCCACTGGAATGTTGTTCATCTGCTCATGGCTTAAGGATTCAATGTGGGTAAATACATCCAGCCGGATCTGGGACAGGATCTTCTGTCCCGTCTTCTGCAGAATCATCGCCTGCAGATAGGTGCAGATCAGGGAGACCACCAGAATCCCCCCATACAGCGCCACCATAAGGTATAACTCTTTCAGTTCAAAATCATCTTTAATAATCCCCTGAATCCGCCCGATAATCAGCGGGGACAGCAGATCATACACGATAGAAAACAGCATGACAAAAAACACCAGCACAAAACTCTTCCAGTGTGGTCGGGCATAGTTAAGCAGCCGCCGGATGATCTCCCCATCCTGCATGTTCCGCTCTTTCTCTGTTTCATCCTTGACCCTGCGCAGCGCTGCGTAGGCCAGCAGAAAGACAATCGTAAAAGCGCCGATAATCGCGCCCACAATCAATACAGGCAGATACTCATGCATTGTCGGCACCTCCTTCTTCCTCCAGTTTCTGAAGATCCACCATTTTCCGGTATTCCGGACAGGACGCATACAGTTCTTCATGCGTTCCCGAAGCCGCCAGTTCCCCGTCCTCGATAAACAGAATCTGATCCATCTTTTCAATGGTTGAAATTCTGTGTGCAATCAGGATGGTCGTCTTTCCCTGCCGGGTCTCCCTGAGATTTTTCAGGATCGCGGCCTCGGTTTTGGTATCCACAGCGGATACAGAATCGTCCAGAATCAGGATCGGCGCATCTTTCATCAGAGCCCGGGCAATGGATATTCTCTGTTTCTGCCCGCCGGATACCGTTACGCCCCGCTCTCCCAGGACGGTGCCATAGCCCTCCTGGAACTCCCTGATATTACCGTCCACATCGGCAAGCCTGGCCGCATGGACGACCGTCTCGGCGCTGTATTTTTCCACACCGAAAGCAATGTTGTTCTCAATGGTATCCGAGAACAGGAAATTATCCTGGGGCACATAGGCGCAGCACGCCCTCAGATCACGGATCCTGACATCGTTTACGTCATGCCCGTCCACAAACAGCGTTCCGTCCGGCACATTGTAGGTGCGCAGGATCAGATCCACCAGCGTGCTTTTGCCGGAACCTGTTTTTCCCACCAGACCCACATTGGCTCCCGCTTTTATGGTAAAGGACACATTTTTCAGTACGTCCATTTCACCGCCCGGATAGCGAAAGGTCATATTCCGGAACTCTATGTCGCCGCGGACATTTTCCAGGCCGGTTACGCCCTCCCTGTCCGCCACATTGATTTTTGCATCCAGCAGTTCGCTCAGACGCTCCAGGGACGCCTTGCCCCGGGAGGTCATATCGATCAGTTCGGAAACCGCCATGATGGGCCAGATCACGGCGTTGAAATAGCCGATGAATTCCACCAGCTGTCCGGCGTCGAACCTGCCCATGTATACAAGATATCCGCCGTAGCCTAAAATCACGCAGATCACGCTCTCCACAAACAGAGACACCATGATCCGCAGCAGCACGGAAGTCTTGGTGTGGTCAATATTGGCTTCCTCATTTTCCACGTTCAGTTTTTTTAAATCCTTCAGTTCCTTTGCCTCCTTGACAAAGGCCTTGATCACCGCAATACCCGAAAAACTCTCCTGAGAAAAATCGGAAAGATTGGAATAGGCCTCCTGGCGGATATCCCACTTTTTCATCATCTGCTTACCGATCACCGTGGCTGCTCCCAGCAGGAAAGCCATGGGGATCAGGGACAGCAGCGTCAGAACCGGGTCCATCTGCCACATGTTCGCCACCGCAAGCACGCCCAGCAGCAGAGCGTCAAAGAACATCATGACGCCCCAGCCGAAACACTCCTGTACGGTGTCCAGGTCGTTGGTGAAAAAACTCATCAGATTTCCCACCTTATTGACCTGATAATATTCCCTGCTCAGTTCCTTGGCATGGTCAAACATGCGGTTGCGCAGCTGCTCCTCCAGACGCACCGCAGCGCCGAAAAAGCATACCCTCCACAGAAACCGGCCAAAAACCATAGCCAGAATGATCCATACCATAGGCATACAGATACTGTCCAGCAGAAAATCCATGTCAAAGGCCGTCTGGACTTCCCCCACAGTGACACTGCCGCCGTTCATGCCGTTGACCACCAGACGGTACAGCTTGGGGATCTCCAGCTGCAGATAATCCACCATAATCAGTGAGATCAGCCCCAGAATTAGCCAGCCCGCATACTTGAAATAGTATCGGTTGATATGTTTCCCGAAAATCATATGTATTCCACTTCTCCTTTTGCGTTCTCGTCATCCATAATCAGTTCTCCCACTTCCGGCACCCGGATCCGGCCGGACAGAGGATTTTTAATGCTGTCAACCTTTGTTGTGATCACCGCGTCCACTTCGGACTTCTCAAAGGACAGATCCGTATCGATCATAGCGCAGTCGATCAGTTTCAGGTTTTTGCAGTAGCACAGGGGCTGCGTTCCGATGATCTTGCAGTTAATCAGCGTCAGGCCGTCCGAATACCACGCCAGATATTCTCCCTTTACCACACTGTCTTTCACAGTTACATTTTCGCCGTGCCAGAAAGCATCTTTTGTGTCAAACACACAGTTCTCAAAGGTGGCGTTCTTGATATATTGAAACGAATATTTGCCTTTCAGCGTCACATTTCTGAATGTCAGATCCTCCCCGCGCATCATGAAATACTCACCCGCCACCGTGGTGTCCTCCATGCGGATGTCCCGCGTAGACCATCCAAATTCCGGCGAAAGAATGTCGCAGTTTCGAATTGCCACGGTGCTGCACTCCCGAAGCGCCTTGATCCCGTGCATCTTCGTGTCCGCGATCTCTATATGGTCGGAATACCAGAGCGCCGCACGGCAAAGCTCCGTCATTTCAGCATCCGCTATTTTCAGCCCATGGTCATGCCAGAACGGATAGCGCAGATTGAAAAAACAATGCTCCGTCTCAATCTCTCTTCCCTCCTTGAACGCGCTCTCCCCGTCCGCAGGCCCGTCAAAGGAACAGTTCCTTACCAGCACTCCGCTGCACCCATACAGCGCCCGCTCCATATCAAAAGTCTGATTTTCAATCACTTTCATTGCTTCCTATACTTCCTTTCCTGAATATTCATCCGGCATAAAAAACCGGTATCTGTTTTCACTCGTCCCCCCGACAGCGGTCAATCTGATAGACCAGATAATCCAGACAGTCTATCTGCTTCTCCCCCTCGTGTACTTTGCGCAAAAGCCCCTTTCTGTGATCCGCCAGTCTTTTCAGAAGTTCGGCCTTTTTGCCATGATCCAGACAGGCAATACAGCATTCGATAACCTCCTGGCTGCATCCCGCGTCCTTCAGATTTTGAATAATCGCTTCTTTAGACCCATATTGGATCAGATCTTCCAGTTTCATCCCTCATCACTCCTGCCTGCATCTGTCAAAACATTGCAGCCGCACAGGTGGAACCACCGTGCAGTCTATCCTGCATTATACTTTCCTCCTCTCCCGATAGCAAATATTTATATTCAATGCATTTCCATAATTGAAAGCTATTGAAAAATGTGTTACACTGTGGGTTATCGAAATGAGCGCCGCATGGCGGAAACAAAAAAGAAAGGATTCGGATGCATGGAATTGCGTGTACTTCAATATTTCCTGGCAGTGGCAAGGGAACAGAGCATTGTGCGGGCAGCGCAGTCGCTGCACCTCTCCCAGCCCACTCTCTCCACCCAGATAAAAGCGCTGGAAGAAGAACTGGGAAAACAGCTGCTGATCCGGGGAACAAAAGGTTCCAGAAAAGTGATGCTCACGGAGGAGGGCATGATTCTGCGGAAGCGTGCCGAAGAAATTCTGAATCTGGTGCGGAAAGCCGAACAGGAAATCACGCTCTCCGATCAGGTGATTGTGGGCGACGTCTATATCGGAGCAGGGGAAACCGATGCCATTCGCTTTATCGCAAGGGCCGCAAAGGCCCTCTATCAAGACTATCCGGGAATTCACTATCATATCGCCAGCGGCAATGCCGAATTTGTAACAGAGCAGCTTGATAAGGGGCTGATCGACTTTGGAATGATATTTGGCTCTGTCGATCACACAAAATATAATTCTATCGAAATGCCGTTCAAAGATGTGCTGGGTGTACTGATGCGAAAAGATTCCCCGCTCGCCCAAAATGAAAGCGTTGCGCCGGAAGATCTCTGGGACAAGCCGCTGATCATACCCAGTCAGTATGACGCCAACAGCATCCTGTCGGCATGGATCAAACGGGAAATATCGGAACTGGAAGTTGTTGCGACCTACAATCTGCTTTTCAACGCGTCGCTGATGGTAGAAGAGGGATTGGGATATGCCATCGGATTTGACAAAATTATTCACACTTCCTGCAAGGGCAGTCTCTGTTTCCGTCCCCTCGCTCCCAGGGAGGAACAGAGTATGAGTATTATCTGGAAAAAATACCAGGTTTTTTCCAAGACCTCGGAGAAATTTATGGAAAAGATCCGGGAACTGCTTGTGGAGGGAGAGGAACTGTGAAAACGGGGGGTTACGACTGCCCACCCGTATTATAAGTTGTCCGGGCAATCTTAAATATAAAGTAATTGACAATGTATATTCTATTATATACACTGAAAATCAAAGAAAAAGACCAGATGATTTATTGGAATGAATGGAGGATGGTATCATGATGTATCCATATGTTACGCTAAATGATGATACGGAAATTACGCATTCAGAGATGTTAGAGGACGGAAAAGTAAAAGTCTATATAGAGACACCTGATTTAAAAGATGGTTTTCATAGCGCTACATGTTATCTTCCTGAACATATGTGGACAGAGATAAACGGATATTCTGATGCGGAGATGAATTATTTTAAGGAATTTATTCGTAATAACGCACATCTGATTCTGGAGTTTTCCAAAGAAGGGGGTATCTTAAATGCCTCAAATTTTTAGGATTGGTTCATATATTATATATTTTTGGTCAAATGAAAATGATCCTCTTGAGCCTGTGCATGTACATATCGCAGAAGGCAGGGCTTCCGCTAATGCCACAAAAATCTGGATAGCAAGTTCAGGCAAAGCATTACTTTGCAACAATAATTCCCGCATTCCTCAAAAAATGCTGAATAATATGATAAGATATATTGAAGCGAACAGTACTTTAATTATCAATAAATGGTATGCACAGTTCGGAGAAATCAGATATTATTGCTAACAGGAGAACGATTTATCCAGTATATGATTATTTCTATCGTCTTCTTTGCGCCCTATTCCTGCAAAAATCCCATATACTCGTCGAAGAGGTTGAAAAGCATATCGCCGGAGCACACAGGAAGCAGCGCATCCGTATCGCCCAGTGGCTCATACTGATACAGGTCTGTCGCTCTGGTCAGTACCAGACTTGGGATCACATCGTACCCCGGCCCAAAGAGCACCTCAAGATACTCCGTGTATTTGGCCGCTTGCAGAATCTCCCCCGGTTCAATCTTGTCTTTCATTTTAAATTCAAGTGAAAAAACCTTGTTTTCCGTAATGACCAGTACGTCCGCATAGATGCGGATATACTTTGCCCGGTTTATGCGAAGTTCAAACGCGATCTCCCAGTCCGGCTTTCTCACCGCCTCCAGATCCTGAAAGAGCGCGGTCATAACCTCCCTGCAGTCTTTGAAAGAGTGGAAAAGCCCTCTGGTATTGTTTAAGTTTCTGCCGATATTTTTACATCCGGCAAGCATGGCCTTAAACCACTCTTCCCCATCTAGCGCAAGAAATTCCGCCACGGTACCGTAATAGGCGCAGAAATCGCCAAGACCGATATGGGGCCTGCCCTGCCGGATCAGGCCGTGCCACCGGTATGCCTCATCCTGATAACAGAGTTCTTTCATAAACGGGGCGTTATACAGATATTGGTTGATGGTTTTCCTGTCCGCTGAAATACCTTTGCCGATATCCTTTGCCCTGATTCCGTCATGGCTGCAGATTTCGGAATAAATGGCGCGCTCCAGAAGATCTGTTTTATAAAGTACTGTTGTTTTGCTCATACGTGTTCCCTACAGAGTTCTTTGCGTCTTTGAATGCTCTTCTGCCCGCTTCAAAATGATATTTCACGATCCCCAGATCAATTTTGCCAAGAACGCCTCCTTTGTCCAAAAATGACACGCTTTCGTCCTCATTAAGACGGATCTCAAACTTCTGCTGGTTGAGCGCTGTCGGCGCCAGAAGCGCCATCTCCACGCCAAAGTCAAACCACTCCGGTCTGTCTTTTGATGCCGAAGAGACCTGTGCGGAATTTTTGGATTTATGCTGTTTTCCCTGGTTGGCTCCATACCCGACTGCAATGGCGATGACCAGCCGCTCTCCCTCGCCAACCTCCGCCGGAATCCTTTCCCGATGAAACGTTCCCACCCAGCACGTATTCAGTCCCATCCGCTGGGCTGCCAGGACAACTTTCTCCCCGTAATATCCTGCCCGCTCCTCCAGCGTCTCATCGTCCGGTCCCACACAGGCGATCACACTGGGGGCGCTGCCCAGTCCGGCGACTTTGTTGAAAAGTTTGCTGAACGTGCCTCCGGCATCTTCCAGAAACTGCAGGTGCAGGTTTCCCTCCGCGTTTACGTCCCGGATCAGTTGTGTAAGCTGCGCGATTGTGTCTCTGTCAATTCTTTTGTCTGTATATGACCGCACCGAGTGGCGCGCTCTGATTGCTTCAAGTTCTGTCATAGTGGTTTCTCTCCTTTCGACGGCGGGTGATTCCGGTGCGGTGTGTTTACAGCTCTGCCCCTCAGATATTCCGCCCTTCCATTTGAGCAAAATGCTCCTGCACTTTCCTGTAGGTGCTCTTATCCGACAACATGTACGCCACCAGAGGAACGCTTGTCATGCCTTTCTCCCAATAGCCCTCACTTTGATCAGAAACGTACTTCTTCCATTCCACCCGGATAAAAATTTCCCTGTTCGGATCCAGTTTCTTCTTGTCATCCGGTTGAATCCATTGCACATCTCCAATCAGAACTGTCTCACCATCATCATCCACCTTAAATTGTCCCATGGGAACAGCCACAGCCGTACATTCTCCAATACCTACAAATCCGGAACCTGCAATATGACAATACACAGTGTCTCCAACCTGAATATTTCTCAAATACCGTCCACTGTTATTCATGTTTGCAGACAAAAATCCATATTTCAGCGCATCCGGCCAGCTTCTTTCGTAATACTCTACTGTAAACTCCTGCGGTCTGTCATTTTTAAAGAAATCTTTCTCTTCATCATCATCCCAGCCCCCGGCCAGTTCTTTGATTGTGTCACTGTCCCAAATATCAACTGCCATTTGCAGGTATATCTTTGCCCGATCCGAAATGCTTTCCTTTGTGAACTTTGCAATCGGTTCAAAACCATATTGCCTGGCTAACCGAATAAACTGCGGATTATTCTGGTATGCCGTAGGATTTAATGCCTGTGCAAGAATATTATCTCCCGCATATTTCTGAACCTTATCCTGATACTTCATAGCCTGATAACTGCGGTTCTTATCTCTTGTCAGAATAATCAGATCTCCTATAAACTGACGATTGGTCTGAAAATCATCAACATCATCAAACTCCTCTCGATAGCTGTCATAATCATCAGGAAGAATATGCTCGATATCATAGGTATTTCCTTTTCGCTTACGGTCTACATAGATATCAAACTGTGATGGATTCCCCATCTTTTCATTCACATATGAAGTAAACCGTGCCAGTAAATGCAGCATATACCTTCCGGAGAACTGATTCAGGCTGAATTTTGTAATGGCATCAATGCTGATATCCATCCGTCCCAAAGTCCTGACGAAAACCATTCCCACTGTCCTGCAGTCCTGATCGCGAATTTCACGCATAACTCTGAACAGCAGATATTTGTTTGTGTTCCAATTGACTTTTCTGAAATTAAAAATTCTGATGGTTGCAAAATTATCCACAAATTTAGCGGTCATCTGGATCTTTCGCCGAATATCCTCATCTGAATCACCATTGCTCACCGCAGAAATGATAAGCATCATCTGATAATTCAGATCCCGGTTGGCGTTATAGAATACCTCTTCATAACCCGGAGTCAGCCTGGCGCTATATTCTTTTATTCTGAGATACAGATCCGTTACTTTGGTCATCTCTGTCAGGATCAGTTCTTTATAATCGCTGGATTTCCCAAGCCCCATCTTGCCCTTTGCATGATTTCTGACCCAGGTATGAAACTTCTCACCCAACAACTCAAAATCTTCGTCCGTGGCACCGCGCTTTCCTTCACGGAGTGTTTCCGCATAATTGGCGCGAAGCCAGGTTGATATAAACTCAACATCCTCCGTATTGACCACACCGCTTGTATCAAGGAAAGATGCGCTCTTGATACGATTGATATTGTCCTGCCACCTGTGATTTACCATGGCGCGGTCTACCTCTGTGATTTGCTGGATAATATAAGCTTTCATCATCTCCGCACTGTTTAAACTTAAGCCGCGGTCATTCATGGTCAGGAATATCGTATGAGCTTCGTCCTCTGAAGGCGTGTCGATTTCCAGAAGAATTACCTTTTCCTTAATCCAGTAAATGAAATATGGCAGCGCCTCGCCTTTCAATTCATCCGAGAAAAGATCTTCTATATCTCTGTACCGCTCCAACATGTTCTGAGCGCTTTCATTCTCAGCAACATATGAAGTATTATTATCAATCAACGCCTGCAGGCAAAGCAGTCTTTCCTCCACATCAATGTTGAAACTCTTGGTTCCAAAGTGGTCATCATAGATCATGTCCTCGAACCGGACATTGTGATATCCCATATGTGCCTGTGCTTTCTGCAGGTTGTTAAGATAAATCAGAAGCAGTGTTAATGAGGTAAGCCTTTGCTGCCCGTCAATAATCTTATTCGGCGTTCCTCCGGTACAAATAATACAGCCCATATAATAAAAACCGTAATTCATAACCTCCGCCGGCGTATCATGCGTATCCGGATCATAGTAATCCTCAAAAGTCCCCTGAAAATCTGACAACATTTGCTCAATCTGCTTCCGGCCCCACCGGTACTCACGCTGAAATACATCCACAGTAAAACGTCGATGTGAAAGAATTTTTGTAAGCGTTTCTGTCTTGTCGATCTTATTCATGGCAGTTACCTCATATCCTGTTCCAGATCTCATACCCCTGCCTCCTGGCAGAGTCATACACTGGCTGCATGTTTTTCTGTAAAATATTATAGAATTCCTCTTTCGTATTTCCTTTCCGATATAACTCCTGTCCCGCCCACAGAGAATGCAGATTGTCTCTGTAACATGCTTCATACAATTTTCTGATTCCGGCTTTCGCATGGATCAGGCCATACATGAGAAACTGGTTTCCTGCAAAACGTTCAAAAAACGGCTCCCACTTCGGCAGACGGTTACTCTTCGATGCATTCAGAGAGGAGTCCATGGGCATCAGATTCCACAATTCATCATTCATGACAAACGACCATGGAATAAAATGATCCACATCATATTGTTCTGCTCTTACCGGCTGATCGGTAAATACATCTCTCACCTGGGTTACATCAAGAATTCCCTCCCAGAGTTTTCGGACACTGTTCAGTTTTCTCATTTTTTCATCCATGGGAGCCAGTTTATAAATAAGCCCCGGCACTTCCGGATTGTTGCTCTGGAGCCATTTTACCTTTTCATATTGAATCCACCCAAGAATTGCCACTGTCTGATCCTGAAACATCTCCACCCAGGCTTCTTGAAAATATACCTTTTTCTTCAGTCTGCTTTCCGTTCCCAGCGTATACGGCAGCAGTACTACATCTCTGTTGATTTTTTCAATATAGGCGGTCATTCTTCTGATGCTGCCCCAGTCTGCGCTCTCCTGGCTTTTATTGAAAAATCCCGCCAGCGCCCTGTACGGAACCATATTTGTCAGCTGCTCTTTATAGGGCTTAAGTTCCTGATTATATTTCCGAATCGCATTTTTGATCTCGACTTTCGACGCGTTTGCCGAAAGATTGCTAAGCTGTGTCAGGCGCATAACCGCCCGCTCCAGCCCGTCTCTCACCTGACCGTCCGCCTGCAGCCCGCTTAAATGTATATGAAACTCTCTGACAGAATACCAGGCATGACAGATCATCTCATCAATTATGGCATCAAAGGTAGTTTCCGTGGCGCCCTCTGAAATCAACTGCACAATCGCCTCCAGCCAGTAAAACTTATAGCAGTATGACGGATCTTTCATCATAAGAGAAAAAGCTTCTATATCCAGCGTATTATAATATTTCCCGTCAATTGTCAGTGTATATCCAATTTTTGAAGCATCAGATTCAGCCATTTTTCATCTCCTCTGCCCGGCCGCACATCCCCCGAAATCCAGTACTTATTTATATAGATCCCGTCCATGTCTGCAATGAATTTTTCAAAAGATTTCTCTGTAAAATCCGTAAAATATCTGCCGCCCCGAACGCCTTCAAACTCTCCATGCTTAAATGATGTATAAATCCATCCTTTTTTCTTCAAGGCTGTCAGCATCTTCCCCATAACATCTTTTAATTCCGCAGACGGCAAATGCAGGATGGAGGAGCAGGCCCATATTCCGTCATATTCACCCACAGCACTAAGTTCCGAAAATAACATGTGTTTTACCGTTATCCCGGAGTACTCGCCTGCCAGTCTGCAAAGCTGAGCAGAGCCGTCCACCGCGTCTACCATAAACCCCTTGCTGTGAAAATATGCCGCATCTCTGCCGGAACCACAGCCAAAATCAAGTATTTTCGCATCTGCCGGAAGATGGCTCAAAAACAGATCCTGAATTGTGGAAAAATCAATATTCTGCGTACTTTTCACAAAATCCTCCGCGTTGGTATCGTAGTAGTTCAGTGTTTCGTTCATGGTGATTGCCTTACCCCAATCTGTCTATCCGCGCGCCGCGCTCTCCAAATCACACCTGCCCCTGCCTGTCACAACCCGCTGTTTTCCATCTCTCTTTTCAGTTCTTTCGGCATACTCCTCGGCCCCCGCACCGCATATACGCCAAACTGCCTGATTCTCTCAAACGACCATACGCCCGGCTTATATTTCTCCAAAAGTTCTATAGTCATCGACATCTTCATAGTTACATTTTGATCCTCATACTGCCTGGGAATGTCTACCTCTGCTGCACGGCACTTATACAGGATGGAGGAATACGGCGCCGCCATATACATGTAGATCATATCTCCCACATGAATATCGCTGCTCTGTTTCCAAGTAATAACATTGGTTTTCTCAAAAGCGCCAATCACATCATAGTATTTGGGATTTGCCGGAATGATCCAGTCCTTTGCCTCGGTACGGCCGGACTTTCTTCTCGGAACCATGCCCCCGGCTTTTGAGATACCAATCACTCTGCTGATCTGAGCCTCTGCGGCAGTCGGACAGATCACATGCATCCGCTCCACAATCCTCCTCCAGGATTCTGCCGGTTCTTCTTTATAGGCGGAAGTCACATGATCATACCCCCACAGGTGTTCCGGGGTAGAATATATGGCAATTGACCAGCCATAATTCTCGCCTTTCCTGTTCTTCCTCTGTCTGAAATCCCGCATACAAAGGTACATCTTCATTTCAAGATCCGTTATCGTACCTTCAAAGTTCTTTTCACCGTCTTTTCCAAATCCCGCATTCTGCTTTACTTCAAAGGAATAAATTTCTGCATCCGCATTCTCTTCCGCAAACAGATCCATAATTTTCTTCTGACGCATGGAAGCCTTCTCGTCATCCCACAGGGCATCAAAATCATATCCATCCCTGCGGTAATTAGCAAAATACGGGAACCACTCCCGGGAAATGAATCCGGCTTTCCTGTCAAAAAACTTTCCGTAAGCTGCCCGTCCGCTTCCGGCAATTCTCTCGCGCCACTCCCATGGATCGCGCTCAGGATCTCCGGTCCACCAATCCTCCGAAACCGTGCGCTCTTCCAGCGAAAAACCCGGGATTTCATTCTTGAACAGTGGTAAAAATCCCACTTCATTTATATACGCAATTGCCTCTTCCACAGTATGGATGCACGCGGGATCCTCCCTGGCAACACCGCACATAATCCATGTTCCGGATTCATTTGCCATCTCCGCACCTCCTCCAATCAATGAATCTGCTTTACTTTCCGTGTAATCTTTTTCTCAGTTCTTCCTTCAGATATTCATATCTCAGACGCTTCTCTTCCTTTGCGAAATGCGCTTCCCGCTGCTGCTCAGTATGATCTTCACAAGAAAGTGTTTCTCCGCCAAACTGTTCACTCGTCAGATCAAATACACAATCGCCGATCACATTGTAACAGTGATAATTTCCGCCCGGCCTGAGTATGCCATAGACATCCCCGCCAAAAATATCCTGTGCAAGAAAAGCCGTTATAGAACACTGTCCCAGCGTCCTGTTTTCTTTCGTCCAGTCATCTCTCATTCTTGGCGCGCAGGTATCCGCACACCAGATCTCTGAAAGAAGATCATAGAGGTGTCTGGGATCCCTGATCTGTCTGTATTCATCAGCCGCCGCAGGTACATCAGCCTGCTGCCAGCCATAAAATTTATATTCTTTCATCGCTGCCTGCCCCCCTTATTTCCAGTTCATTATAATATGCTTCACTGCAAAACACAAGGCATCAGAAATTTTGAAATGCCTTTCAAAGGTAAACTCGGGCACACCAAAAAACTCCCTCCAAACTCAAAGGGGTCTGGGGGGAGTAGTTGAAAACTGTAACAGTTCCTTATTTTGCCGGACGGATTTGAGAATAACCGTTCCATGCGAATACCGCTTCTTCTGCCTCATTGCCGTATACCTGCTCCACATTACAGATATACAGATAGTGGTCGCCGGTTTCGACAAACTCTTTCAGGCTGCACTGGATCGCCACACGGCTGTGCAGCGGGATTTGAATTTCGCTGTCCGGTACTTCCTGCATCTCAATTCCGAACTTGGCAATCTTGTCTGTGTTTCGACCGGTGCACATACCGCAGCCCATTACCTCATCGGCAATTTGGGCACCGGGAATTGAGAGAATTACTTTCTTATTGCTGCGAACCATCTCGCCGCTGTACGAGGTCTTTGCCATCGCATAGGCGATCATCCCGGGGTTGTAAGAAAGATATGTCCACCAGGACACAGTGGCAAGGTTGGTGCTGCCGCCAGGCTTCTGTGTGCAGACGATCGTAACAGGATTTGGGGATGTCAGATTGGATGCTTTCGGTAAATTAATTTTTTCCATGATATTTGCTCCTTTTGATGATTGAATAAATTTGCCGGATTTGTTCAGGCGTCAGTCATTGCAAGATTGACTTTTCTCCTGCCCTATACTATAATTATGCCATGAATGAAACCAAAAACAAGTACGCACATCAAAGTGCGATACTTACCTATTAGTCTGGTACTTACCAAAAGGAAAGTGATAACATGAGCATTGAATGCATCCAGGATGCGAAGCTGGACACCACCGGCTTTCATTACACAATGTCTTTGATACAGGGAAAGTACAAGATGTTTATTCTCTACGCCCTGGCATGGTTTGGTGTTGTCCGTTTCAACGAGATGAAAAAGTTTATCGGCAGTATTTCCTATAAGACTCTCAGTTCGACCCTGAAAGAGTTAGAAGCCGATGGCTTAGTTCATCGTGAAGAGTATCCGCAAATCCCTCCGAAAGTAGAATATAGTTTAACGGAAACAGGGAAGTCTTTGATTCCGATCTTGGATCAAATGTGTACTTGGGGAGAGAAGCACCGCCCAGACCTCACCCGATCCGTTCGATAAGGCACTTATCCTGGAATGGTTTTACCACAAAAGCATCCGCCCCAAGCTGTAAGGTCTGTTTCACCGTGCTTTCCATGCACAATGCCGAGAGCATGACCACCCGTAAATCCTGTTTCTCTTCCCTGATCCGCCTCAGGGTTTCTATCCCGTCCATCACCGGCATATTAATATCCAGTACGCACACGTCCACCTCCTCCTTTTGGAGAATATCCAGGCATTCCTTTCCATTTTCTGCCTGCAGAACGGTATGTCCCTGCTTTGTCAGAATCTCTTTCAATATCATCCGCATAAAGGCCACATCGTCCACGACGAGTACCTTTTTACCCTCTCCCGGGGAAGAGACAGGCACATAATCAAAAATACTGTCTGCCTGGCTCTGGTTCAAAATCTGATCCGCATCCTGATCGAATTCCCGGTTCCTGTCCGGTTCGGTTTCCTGGTTTTCAATTGGCTCTATGCCTAACAGTTCATCGGCGCTCACACGCAGCACCTGCGAAAGCTTTGGCACCATGGCGATATCCGGATAAGAGATATCCATCTCCCATCTGGACACAGCCTGGGGCGTGACGTTCAGCAACGCCGCTAACTCCGTCTGTGTCAGGTTTTGCTTCTGACGTTTGGATTTAATTACCCATGCAATATTCATTGTTCTGCTCCTTTTCCGCGCTGCCCGCGCGTTAGATTTCGTTCGGCCTTACGATGGAATCAGTTTATCATGGAAATATGCCTGGGGCAAACAATCAGTAATTGAAAACCCGGAACCTCTCATAAAATCAGCGGGCAGATATCTTTATGGTTTTCAAGGCGTACGAAACCCTTACAGTCTCATACGCCTTGACGCTGTTATTACTATGTTATTTTTACATTACTGTGTAATGATTAAGCTGGCTGTCAATATCTCTGCCCGCGTACATAACACGAATCACCGTCACAATCCCTGCATCCTTATCTGGAATGTAAAACACCAGATAATTGTCAACAGGCATTACCCTCAGTCCTCTGCCGTGCCACGGCTCCTTTTCATAGAGCCTGAACTTCTCCGGAAATTTTTCAAGCCCCATAATGTGTTCCTCTAACCGGTCAAGCTGTCCTGCCGCATTATCCGGCGAAAGCAGTTCAAAAGCAATATGCTCATATATACCTCTTAAATCGATATCAGCCTGACCGGTTGTAGATACCTCATAAATCATATGCCGTAATCTTTACGAATGTCAGCAAATGTCTGTCTTGCAGGTTTGATCCTGCCAGCCGCCATATCCGCATATCCTTTCTCCAGTTCTGCATGTAATTCTGCTTCGTCCAATTCTGCCGCATTAACGAGTCGTGCCGCAGGTATTTTTACTTCAAACGGAAGCCCTCTGTTTAAAATTATCTGTTTATAAAACATGTTGATCGCATTGGATGCCGGAATGCCAAGCGCTGCCAGGATGCTTTCTGCCTGCTCTTTCACGTCTGGCTCTATTCTTGCGTACAAATTAGCTGATTTTGCTGCCATAGCATAACACTCCTTCCCAAATCTCAGTATATCCCTTTGCCAGTTTCATTATACCAATATGTCCGCACAACAGCAATACATCAGGTGAAATTTTTATGATCTCTTTTCCTTTTCACACTGCTCATACTGGTAGTCCGTAACAATGGAACCGCTGCTTTCCACTGATTCTTCCAGGTTGGCGGCATATCCCTGATGTTCCATCACATACTGCACCTCCCACACTTCTCTCCCCGCATATGTATCCGCACAGCTTTTGCCGCTGGCCGTAAACCCGAACCGCTCATAAAACCGACGGGCATTTTCGTTCTCCTCCAGCACCCACAGATAAACCTTTTGATATCCCATCTTTTTCAGTTCCGTGACGACAGCCTGCATAAGCATTCTTCCGTACCCCCTGTGCATGGCCTCCGGCAGAAGATAGATGGACACGATCTCACCGTACCCATCCATGTCCTCCTCTCTTGCCCGGCAGTAACTGGATGTACCCAGCAGTTTACGGTCATCAAACAGCAGAAGCGAATGTCGGCCCGGCTGACGCAGCCCGTTGGCCCACTGCCCTGTGGGAATACCGTCCAGATATTCCTGGGGAATAATACCGCGATAAGCGTATTTCCAGCTTTGCTCATAAATGCTGCTGATCTCGTATATATCGTCTGTATCCCTTTTCGGTCTTATTTCTGTCATATTGCTACTCTCCTTTCACAGATTCTCCGCATTTATGTTTACTCTCCATCATTCACTATGAAAGCGCCAATGATCCAGTCGTCCTCCTGATTTCATCATAGTATACGGAACCTGCATATGCAACCTTTTCCACAGCATTCCTGTTGACATATAGGTAACTTGTTGCTATAATCAAATGCAACAAGTTACCTATACGGAGGAGCACATGAACTTAGACGATCTGA